>DATEDY010000232.1:0-2778 GCA_035281405.1 Flavobacterium sp. | reverse complement strand
AACGAACCCCATGATTTTTTATCCAGTTGTCAACGTCAAGTTGCGCATTTTTCAAATCCATAATTATGCTTTTTTAAGTACTACTTTTTCGGTTTGTTTTTTGATCATTTCGGAGAAGAATTTTTTAAGTTCTTCATAATCATCAGAAGCTAACATATTTGTTTTGATGTCAAATACCGAAGAAACCTGTATTTGCTTACCGTTTGAAGAAATGTTGAATTTATAACTTAACAACTCATCTGTAAAAACGATGGCTACAGGTGCCGGCATAGATTCCACTACATAACCTTCAGGGATATTGATAATCGTCAAATATTTCTCCTGATTAGGATATACAAAATCTATAGGATACTCCCTGTTTTCCTGAATAAAAGGACTCACCGTTTGTGCAAAAATCATCAAAGGGGAGAAATACATTTTATTACCAATAACTTCAACAGAGTTACTATTCTTAAAAGAGAACGTTTCGATGACTGGTTTATCTGTTTCCGTCCTATTTTCGATAACATACTCCTCAATGATTGAATTTTTCAATTCTTTCTCCAGTTCTTCCAGATAGGCTTCTTCCCCTTTACCATCTCTAACTTCTCTATAGAGAAATCCGTTATAATCAAAGTTTTGTATTTTAATTTTTCCTTCTACATCGCCTGTAGGACTAATATTAGCCATTAAGTTGGTGTAACCTTTAGATACAAATTTTGCATTCAATTCAATTTCTGCAGACGACCCTTCTTTTCTGATAATCCTACCTGTCCAATTCAGATCCCTTATGGGTAAAATATTAGGCAATGCATTTTTACTTGTGGCATCCAATAATATAATATCATCAGGTATCTCGACAGCCGCTATGACGTAGTTGAAAGCCGACTTACTTGGATAGAGGGCAATTCCATGTGATCGAGTACTCAAAACAACCGGACTCGCATCAATACCGGCATAACGCAACATTGCAACCAACATAAGATTGATTTCAGCAGAATTTCCGGTTTTTTCTTTATAAGCATGAGTCACTCCATCATCACATGAATAATCAGCGTATCCGTTCCATTTCATTCTGGACTTCACATAATTAAAAACAACTGCAATCTTTTCATCTCTTGGCGTAACTCCTTCAAGCAAAATCGAGAGATCCTTTTCAAAATATTTTTTCTTATCTAACTCAGGTCCAAAAAATTCCTCCTCAAGAATACTTTTTGATACAATTTCCCAATCTGTACTAAAAAGTTCGAAATCACTATATGGTAATTGTCGGCTCACTAATTCAAATTCAACACTCAATAAATAGTTCCGAATATTATCAACATAAGATTCATCTTTTAAAGCGGGTACATTTTCGGCCACATACTGTGTTGTTGTGACTATAAATTGTCTACTACGTGCTCCCATTCCGGATCTTCCATTCGTTTTTTGGCTAGTTTGCAGAATTGGAAGATTCCCTTTCTTATGTACTATGTAATTGTAATACTCTGGAATTGCCACATTGTATTCTGAATAATTTACAGGAATATCTGCTTGAAACATCCAATCTGGAATTGAGGAGTACCCCCAAGATTCCAGTTTATATTTGAACTCAATAATAGTTCCCTCTTTTACATTAGGCATAGTTATTTTACGTACTCTCCACGATTTATTTATTTTTTCTGTGAATTCCCCGTTAGATTTCAATTCGGTTTTTTCAATTTGGTTATTAACCAAATTATAAGTTGTTGCCTTTATTAAATCCATCGATTGGCCTCTTCCGAGATTATAATAAATCTCTTTATTAGCCCATTCATATCCTTCTTTTTTATATATTTTTATTTTAACACTTACTTCAACAACCATTGAAAGTCCGCCACCTGTTCCAGATGCATAAGAAACCTTACCTTTCTGAAATAAAATTGCTGCAGCTGCTGCACTGTCGTTAGGATGTCTTTTCTCTTTTAATTCGTCGACAGTCACTTGGTCCAATTCCATTTTTTGAGCAAATGAGGAAAGGCAAAACAAGAGAAATATTACAGGAACGATTCTATTTAAATTCATCATTATACTTTTTTGAGCACCACCTTTTCGGTTTGTTTTTTGATCATTTCGGCGTAGAATTTTTTAAGTTCTTCGTAATCTTCGGGAGAGACAATACTCGTATTAATGTCGAAAACAGAAGTCAATTGGATTTGTTTACCGTTGGAATTGATATTGAATTTATAACTTAATAATCCATCTGTAAAAACAATCGATACCGGTGCCGGCATAGATTCTACTACATAACCTTCAGGAATATTAATTATAGAGAGATATTTCTCTTGATTAGGATACACAAAATCCACAGGGTACCCCCTGTTTTCCTGTTTAAAGGGATTCATCTTTTGCGCAAAAAACAATAGAGGCGAGAAATAGATTTTATCTCCGATTATCTCTACAGAATTATTATTCTTAAACGAGAACGTTTCGATGATAGGTTTATCCAATTCTATTTTGTTTTCTACCGTATATTCATCCACTTCAGAACTATTCAATTCATTTTCCAGCTTTTCCAAATAACTTTCGTTTGTTAGTTTTCCGTCATTATCCCTAAAGACAAAAGCATTGTAATCCAACTGCTGTTTTTTTACCATTCCGCTCACTTCCCCAGTTGTATTGATGGTGGCCATCAGATTCGTAGTTTCTTTAGAAGTTATATTGGTGAATAATTTAATTTGATTGGTAGTTCCGTCCTTTTTAACTTCAGTACCAAACCAATTTAAAGTTCGTAATGGAGGTAAATTAATATTACTCATTTTATTGGTTGCATCAAGAATA
>DATEDY010000231.1:0-11293 GCA_035281405.1 Flavobacterium sp. | reverse complement strand
TTTGTAAAGTTCCATCGAAATCTGAATAACCCAGTCGCTGCTATTGGAACGCTCCATCATTAACTGTTGTTCCTGATTCAATTTTATGGTGTCTCCTAAAATGTTGTGGAGATAGGCAAGAGTAATATGTGGTGCTACTTTCGTTTTTATGTCAGCGTAATTGCTGATTTTGTTTGCTAAGGATTTTAATTCAACGACAGCTGGCGGATAATTTGTTTTTACAATCGTTGCAATGTCCGCATCAGGAACTCCTGTGGCTTTCAGTAGAACGGTTTCCGCTTCATCAATGCGCTGAAACATGGAATAGACTTTGGAATGATAAACTACCAATCCCATGTAAACCGCATTGTTTTCGGTTTTATCGGTTTGAGTTCCAATTGCTTTTTCTATGTTGTTTAGTGCCGACTTGAAATCTTTTTTGTTTAAAGCCGATTCCATTTTTTCTACATAGCTAGTAACGTCATCCTTTCCTTCTAAAAGTGTGCCTTCTTTATATTTTTTATGTGTTGTTACGTTACCTTTTTCATCCCACCATGTCCAGTCACCATCTTTTACTCCGTTTTTAAAAGTGCCAATCATCTTTTGTTTTCCGTTCTCATGCCAATCTTTCCATGTTCCGTCATTTGTATCACCTCTTAAAATTCCTTCTTGCATCTTCTGTCCGTTTTCATAATACCACTCCCATTTTCCGTCAGCAATTCCATTATGGTAGATGCCATTTTTATTGATGTTTCCATTCTCAAACCACCAAGTATACTCACCCTCTTCTTTGTTGTTTACAAATTCACCTTGTCTAATTTTTTTTCCGTTTTCATACCAAGCTATCCATACACCGGATTTTTGCCCATTGATAAGCTGTCCGTCAAATTGCTTTGTTCCGCTTGCATACCATCCTTCTATTTTTCCATTTATTTTTCCCTCTTTGTATTCCGTTGAACTTTGCTTCTTACCGTTTTCGTTGTAGGTAATAGATTGTCCCGTAAAAGGTTTTGTCTTGCCAATTTCATAAATCAGTCCATTGCGTTCTTCTGTTTTTTTGGCATCAATCTGTTGTCCGAACATAATGAATGGGAACAGTAAGTAAAAGAATAAGAGTTGTTTTTTCATTTTTAATGATTGTTTTGTCATTGTCGTCAAAGTAGTGTTGTCGGAAAGTAGGACCCAATGATCCGCCGACTAGGAATGATTATTTCCTTGCGAAGATAAGGTTTTACAGCAAACTCTAAACAGGAGTTGTGTTCCGATAGCTATCGGAATAGCAAAGAAACTCAAGCGTCAGCGAACAGGCGAAGCAAATCCTTGTTAGGAATTCATTATGTTGCCACTAATTCTTTTGTGTCAACTTAGCCATTGCTCTTACCGGAAATGTCCCAACGCCTTTGAATTTGGGCGGAATAGCACTAAAAGTAAAACCATCTTGTGGTAATAAATACAAGTTGCAAAGATGTTCTACTATCAATATTTCTGCGCCTAAAAGTGTCGTATGAACGGGCCTTGTCTTGCCTAATGTGCTGTCAATATTATGGGAGTCGATACCAACCAATTTAACACTGCAGTCTCTCAAATAGTGAGCGGCTCCTTCTGTCAGATACGGATGATTTTCATAATATTTTTCGGTGTTCCAATTGCTGTCCCAACCGGTATGAATCAAAACAGCTCTATTCCTGATTTCGTAGTTTTTTAAATGGGCTTCTGTTATTTCTAATGTTTCCGAAAAAGGAATGCTGATTACTATAGCATCAAGGTCTGTAAAACATTCTAAACCAACTTCCGAAAGGTCTTTTCCATTCTCAAATCGATGAAACGGACAATCAATATAAGTTCCGGTATTGGCAACCATTTCAATTTTGCCAATTTGAAATTCTGTCCCTTCTGCGTAAAACTGTTTTGATTTCTCTCGGCTCAAATAATCGCAAATAATAGGTGCCGGTAAGCCTTTGTAAGTTACAAGTCCATCCTCTATGGTGTGGCTTAAATCAATGAATAAGGCATTCTCTGCTTTCTCATTGATGGGTTTTCTTTTATGAGCCTCTGTAAATAGTTCTTTATTCAGAATTTTAGTTTCTCCAACCATAAGAAGTCGTAAATCGTCTACAATATAATCTGCCAATTCTTTATCAGAGATAGTATCGCCCACTATGTCAAGTCGAAAGTCTTCGCCTTTTATACTGCCTCCATTGGTAAAGTATATTTCAAAGTCAAATTTTACTCTTTTGTCCATTTGTTTTAGTCTTTTATGTGTTGTTTTCTTCCTTGCTACAATTACTACTAACGTTCTGGGGCTTTGAGAAATTCTGGATTTTTGTTTCCAAAACATCCCATTGGGACTAAAATCAAATATACAAAAAGTTTACTCTGTTAAGTGACATACTCCAACTTCTTAAACGGTACTTAAAAGCAAAATGGATAAAGGAAACGGCTATTAGGACAGCAATTTTACCTGAAGTGTTTTATGGAAAAAATAAAGGCAACAATCATTATTGGGAAGGGCAAAATCATGACAATTCCAACTCCGGTTTTCATCAATAGTAGTGTTGATAGTGATAAAGAAATCAATCCGGATGCAACCACAACAAATACTATTTTGATGTTGTTTCTTTTGGTTCGTTTTGCTTCTGCAACAATATCGTCAAGGTTATAGTTGTTTTTAGTAATTAATTTTTCATAGCCATTGATTAATTCATTCCATAAATTGATTTCATGATCAGTAACTAATTGATGTTTCGTATTTATGGAAAAATGACAGGATACAAAGTGTGTGTCATTTTCTTGAATTATAGCAATTTGAATTTCACTTTTCCAATGTAAAGGATGAAAAGTAAATGCATTTCTTAATTCACTTCCTCTTTGAATTTTAATGGAGTCATTGTCTGTTTTAATATTTTTAAAACCAAAATGCTCAAAATATTTTTTTGAGACAATTTTTAATTCTTCCTTTTCTAAAGAAGTTTCTGAATTTAGTTTTAGTTCCAGCATACGGTTAGATTTTAGTACAATGATTTCTTGAAACTTATGCATTTAGTCTTTTTTGATATTTTTTTTGTGCAATGTAGATAATGCGTATTGAGGACACAATGCCTATAAAACCCACAATGGTAATAAGAAGTGAAAGGTTTTCCTTTTCTGATTTGTGCGTAAGCTATTGCTTACAAATGATATACAATTCAAGTAGTCTAAAAATCCCACAGTCCAACAAACAGCATGCCAATTGCTAAAATTGAGGCGTTTTTAGTAGTTTTTTGCCGTTTTTTACCCAAATTGCCACTAATAATCTATTTTATCTCTGTAGAGGTAAGCTCTCAGCTCCTGTAAATTGAGGTATTAGTAATAGTTCATCCATATTAAAGTAGTATCAAAGTAGTATCAAAGTAGTATCAAAGTAGTATTAAAGCAGTATTAAAGTAATATCAAAGTAGAGTACGGTGGCTGAGGTTCTCGAAGCCAAGTAATAGTTGACCATTAAACAACCAGTCAAAAAATCTAATAATCCAACAATCTAAGAAGTCTAACAACCCAACAATCTAATAGTCCAAAAAAAAGCCCCGATACTCAGGGCTTGTTATTATATTTTGAAGATACCTCCCACAGTGATAATTCGCTGTAAGAACCAGAAATGCTGGTCTGCACGATCTGCGCTGCTGTGTGTAGTTCGAATATCGTTCATATTGATGTATCCGCCTTTCAGCTCTCCTTGTATGAAATAATGCTTAAAGAAGGTCAAGTTTAAACCTGCTTTCGCCGAAATACCATAACCCGAAATATGGAAATCATCATGACGTACTTTATCAAATACTTTCGCATTGGTCTTCGGATACAAAACGCCTGCTCCCAAACCTTCCGTTAGGTTGATTTGCAGCTTATCACTGTCCAAAGTTTTGAATAGCATCGAAGAAATGTCATCTACTCTCGAAAATTCCGTATTCACATAATTCAAACCATCTGTATGCTCAAATGTCAGAAACTCTTCGGTTAACAATACCTGATTGGGTGCAATAGCCTCACCGTAAGTTCCACGGTCAGGGTAATTCCCGGTATAATCCACCACTTTGTCCTGATACATCACATACTTCATATGGTCAACACCAATCGAAATGTTGTAATGGTCATTGATGAAATACCCAATACGTAAATTGGTTTGCGGAATGGTCATTCTCGTCGGATTGATATAATCCACATGCCATCCTTTTGGTTTGTCATGTGCTTCTACATCATACAACGTAAAATCATAATCAGCTCCCTTGAAATGGATATCCGATTTCGAGAACGTTTCTCTGTTTCCACCCCAGAAGATATAAAATTTACCTTTGTTGTGAGCTGTGTATTTTTCAGGATTTTCAACTGTTTCTTGCGAAAAGGTGTACTGTGAAAAAACACAAAAAGTTAGTACAGCCATTAAAAATGGTTGTTTCATAAGTAGAGTAGGGTACTATCTATAAATTAAAATTGATTAACAGTTTGACGAATGGCCACTAGCTTCTTCATCAGATCTTCAAAATAATCCAAATGCAACATATTGGCTCCGTCACTTTTGGCATTAGCCGGATCAAAGTGGGTTTCTATGAAAATACCATCAACACCAACAGCAATACCTGCTTTAGCAATGGTTTCAATCATATCGGGACGACCACCTGTTACACCTGCCATTTGATTAGGCTGTTGTAATGAATGGGTTACATCCAGTACTGTTGTAGCTAAATTACGCATCGTTGGGATTCCTCTGAAGTCCACAATCATGTCCTGGTACCCAAACATCGTACCTCTGTCGGTTACCATAACGTTATCATTCTGGCAGTCCAATACTTTCTGTACGGCGTGTTTCATACTCTCCGGACTCATAAATTGGCCTTTTTTAAGGTTTACGGTCTTACCTGTATTGGCAGCCGCAACAACTAAATCAGTCTGACGTACTAAGAATGCAGGGATTTGTAGTACATCTACATATTCCGCAGCCATTGGCGCATCTTCGTTAGTGTGGATATCGGTTACGGTAGGAATTCCGAATTCCTTCCCAACTTTCTGTAATATTTTTAATGCTTTTTCATCTCCAATACCTGAAAAGCTATCAATTCTTGAACGATTGGCCTTCTTGAATGAACCCTTGAATACATAAGGAATCTTAAGGTTATCAGTAATACCAACTAATTTTTCAGCAATGCGCATCGCCATTTCTTCGCCTTCAATAGCACATGGTCCTGCAAGTATAAAAAAGTTCCCGCTATCTAAATGCTTGATGTTAGGGATGTTGTGTAAGTTCATGGTGTTTAAAATTTTTTGCAAATATAGTTATTTTACTATTTAGTATCAGTATTCGGTTAGCACAAACAATTAACCAAAAACAATTAAAGATAAACAAGTAACGGTTTTAATGCATGGCTTCTGATAAATCCACTTTGTTTTTAGATCTTTTAATCAAGAAAACTATCGGAATACAACACAGGAACATAATCCCTAATGCCATGAATATATCCATATAAGCCAATACCGTACTTTGTTTTAATATGGTCAGATTGAAAACCTCATGCGCCTTCTGTGTTGCTTCGTTTATAGAAAATCCCTTGGAACGGAACATTCTTTCCATGGCATTCAATCGTTCCTGTACTTCAAATTTACTTCCGTCCAGATTCGCTGCTAAATTCACACGGTGCTTTTGGCTGTATCGGGTGATAAACGTGGTAATAATCGCAATACCAAATGAACCGCCCAATTGTCTGAACATCCCCGTAAACGCTGCTCCTTCACCAATGTGCTTTCCTTTTAGGGTGGAAAGTGATAAAGTGGTTATGGGTACGAATAGCAATCCTAAGCCAATTCCTCTTAAAATCAATGGCCAGTAGAAATGCTCCACGCCGGTATCCGGTGTCATTACATTGCGCATCCAGAAGGTAAACCCGAAGAATACCAGGAAGCCCACGGCAATCATGTACGATTGAGGAACTCCTTTTTGAATCATCTTACCCACAAAAGGCATAAGTAACGCTGTTGTAACCGATCCCGGAATTAATAGCATTCCGGCATCCAGTGCCGTCCAACCTAAAATCTGTTGGGTGTAAATAGGAATGATTAGGGTAGAACCGTACAATCCAAATCCAAGTATGAATCCCATCAGGATACCAATACGTAAATTCCCGTCTTTTAAGACACTCAGGTTGACTATTGGGTACTTATAGGTCAGTTCTCTCCAAATGAAAGCTAATAAGCCTGTAAAAGAAACAACGCTTAAAAGTATGATCAAATGATTATCAAACCAATCATCCTGCTGTCCATGTTCTAATACGAACTGTAACGAACCAATAAATGCCGATAAGAATACAATTCCCCACCAATCCACTTGATTAGCCTTAAGTTTTTCTCCGTATTTCGGACTTCTAACAAAGGTTAGTGTCAGGAAGGTGGCAATAATTCCTAAAGGAATGTTGATGTAAAAAATATAAGGCCACGTATAATGCTCAATTAAATAACCGCCTAAAGGTGGTCCAAGTGTAGGTCCAACAATAACACCCATACCATAAATAGCCTGTGCCATACTGCGTTTGGCTAACGGGTAGCTTTCGGTAATGATGGTTTGTGCGGTTACCAATAAGGCACCACCACCCAATCCTTGTATGAAACGAAAGGCTACCAGCTCCCAGATATTGGTGGCATTACCACACAAAAAGGAAGCTACAGTAAATACTATAATGGAAGCGGCAAAGTAATTCCTTCTACCGAATTGCTGTGATAACCAACTCGTCATTGGAATCACAATCACGTTAGCAATGGCATAGGCGGTAATTACCCATGCTACATCATTTAGGGTAGCTCCTAAAGTTCCGCGCATATTCGTTAAGGCCACATTGACAATCGTGGTGTCTACTATCTCCAGCAAAGCACAAAGTACTGCCGTAATGGTAATGATGATTCTTCTGTAACCGTATTCGACTAAATCGTTATCGGCTGATACTGCTGTTGCCATTCTCTCTTTTCTAAATGATACTTCTGATTTTAGTCTCTGTTGTTTCTAATTACTTGATATGAACATCCACTTCAACGTTCATGCCCGGACGTAACAACTTCACTTTTTCATTAGCACTGTTCAAACTGATTTTTACAGGCAAACGCTGAATGGTTTTTACGAAGTTACCTGTCGCATTATCCGGAGGTAAAATAGAGAATTTAGATCCTGTTGCAGGTGAAAATGAAGCTAATGTTCCTTCAAATTCCTCATCAGGGAATGCATCGGCTTTGATGGATACTTTTTGTCCCACTACCATTTTGTTCAATTGGGTTTCTTTGAAGTTCGCAATAACCCAAGTTTCCTGATTGTTTACTATGTAGAATAACGATTGTCCCGGTTGGATCATTTGTCCCGGCTGAATAGCAATTTTAGATACTTGTCCGTCAGTTGCAGCAGTAACTACCGTATAGTTGAAATTCAATTGGGCTGCATGCAAAACTGCTTGTGCACGTTGGATGTTTGCCGAAGCTACTTCTGCTTGTTTTGCAGTAACATCCGATTTAGATGCTGCTACTGTTTTCTGGTAAGCACTTGCTTTTTGCTGATCTTGTAATATCTTTACTTGGTTTTGTGCTTCTAATTTTGCTGCTTCTGCCTGTTCAAATTGTTGCTTTGTAATGGAATGGTTTTTATACAGATTGGCATAACGTTCATAATCGTTAGTTGCTCTGGTTAATCTGATTTTAGCATTCTCGATACTTCCGATAGTCGATTGCACATTAGCATCAGAAACCGAAACATTCGCCTGTGCTGTACCGATATCAGCTTTAGAAACCGCATAGTTTTGCTGTGCTGCAACCAAGGCAGCTCTGGCTTCTTCTACTTTTACCAGGTAATCTCTGTTATCAATAGTAAAAAGTGTATCGCCTTTTTTTACGAAATCATTGTCTTTTACATGCACATTGGTAATGTAGCCACCAACACGGGCAATGATAGGGTTCATGTTTTTCTCTACCTGTGCATCATCAGTGGTTTCGTGTGCTAAAGAGTGCATGTATTTGTAAACTCCGTAGGTAGTTCCTAAAAGGATGAATATACCGAAGATTACGATGAATTTTTTATTGGTTTCTTTCTTTTTCATGATATCAGATTTTATTTTTGGGACAATTGGAATGAGTTGATTAATTTTCCGGATGCAAACTGCAACTGGTAGTATTTTAAAGCTATATCGGCTTGTGATAAGGCTAAGTTGATTTTTGTTTGTAATTGTTGGATATCGGCTTCTAACAAATCGTTTGTGGTAGATAAGCTGTTATCGTATTTGTCTTTTACAATTCTGTAATTTTCAGTAGCTTGTTCCACCGCTTGTTTATAAACCACATTTTGTTTTTCCGACAAATTGTAATTCTCTTGTGCCTGATGTACTTCTTCCTTGATTTTGTCATTCATCATGCTCACGGCGGTTTTAGCTTGTTCTGCTTTGGATTTGGCTAATTTGACTTCCTTTCCGTTCTTGAAAATGTTCGATAAATCATAGTTCACACCCACACCGAAATTCATCGCATTGGATACAGTCATCACATCTTTCAAATCAAACGCAATGTAACCTCCCATTAACGATAGAGAAGGGTAGTAGCCGCTTTGTGCTACTTTGATTCCTGCTTCCGATGCTTTTTGCTGGTAGTTCAAGGCTTCTAAATCACTTCTTTTTGCTTCTACTGAGCTGGTTCTGTTCAGTATCATATCGGCTTTTACAGCCTCGATATCAATATCCACTACTGTTCCTTCAGGAAGTTTCAGTAAAGTCACTAATTGGTAATTGATCACATTGAAGTTCTTCTGTGCACTGTCCATGGACAATTGGATATTGGATTCCTGTAATTGTGCTTTCAACAAGTCGTTTCTCGCCATCAATCCGTTGTCAACCATTCCGGAGAAATCTTTAGTGCGTTGTTGTGCACTTTTTAGGTTTTCTTTAAACAGTGCAATCATTTCTTGTGATTGGTATAGCTTAGCGAATAGCTCCACCACATAAAGTCCAATCTCTTCTTTCGAATGGGATGCGTTTGCTGTTTCCGCTTTGTATAGGCTTTCTGATGCAGCTATGGAGTTTTTTATTTTGAAACCAGCAAATAAAGGAACCGAAGCATTGACTTGTCCAATCATCAACTGACTTACTTCCAGTCCTTGTCCGGCATTTCCTGATCCGAAGGCAGTACTCACATCTGCATTAGTCAGCTGCATATAATGTCCTGAAGCTTTCAATGTTGGGTACTGATGGTTTTTAACGGTTTCCATCTCCAGTTTGGCAGTAGCTGCTTTTAAGTTGGCCATAGTCGTTTGATCACTTTTAGTGACAGCGATACTGATGGCTTCTTTAAGCGATAATGTTTTTTTCTCTTGAGCAAAACCAGATAAGGTAGCCAAGAGGGTAATAATAAGTACTGTTTTATTCAATTTCATAGGTCAAAAGGGCTTTTATGGTTTGCTGAATGTGTTTGGTCAAATCGTGGGCAACGTAATGATCAAAATCAGATTCAGTATGTAAATTCAATATTTCTTTATAAAACGGACGATTCATCTGAAAATGGAAATAGGTTCCCATTATCGTTGGTGGAATCATCGCTATGTTCACATTCTTTGTGAATAATCCTTGTTGCTGTCCTTCCTCAATGATGTTGACCAAAAGCTGAAGGTTTTCTTTCTTCACTTCGTTGAATGCCTCACAATTGATTTCTCTCTTTTTCAAAGCAATTTCAAAATGAATGATTTGATACATCCCCCGGTTTTTATTAATCCGACTGACATACAATTCTATTAGACGGTCAATCTTCTCAAAAGGATTCAAATCTTCTTTAAAAAGATTTTCAATCTGCAGTCGCATGTCTGAAATTCTTGTAATAATTAAGGCTTCTAAAAGTCTTTCCTTGGAACCGAAATAATATGAAATCATCGCCACATTAATATTGGCTTCTTTGGCAATATCTCTAACCGAAGCTCCGTCAAATCCCATCTGGGTGAATAGCTTTTCCGCTACCTGTAAAATCTCAAGTTGTTTGTCGTTAAAATCATTCATGAAGTATGGATTTTAAAATCGGGCACAAAGTTAAACAGTTGTTTAAATTAAACGTTTGTTTAAATTTGTTTTAACTTTTCTTTAACGTCATTTGTAAGAATAAAAAAATCACTCAATTATAGTGAAAAGAGTGATTTTTAGCACTATCGATAAAATTGATAGTAGTATGTTACTGTTTTTATTTTCAGAGGTTTTGTAAGAATTATTTAAACTATACTTTCAATAAATTTCGGGATGCTTTCTATGGAGTTGTTTTTCATGAATTTGATGAATGCACTGCCTATGATGGCTCCTTTTTGATGTTGTACCGCCTGTTGAAACGTTACCGAATTGGAGATTCCGAAGCCTGTAATCTGAGGATTGTTGAGCCCCATTCCGGCGATTCTCTCAAAGTAATTTTGTTGTATTGTACCGAAACATTGTTGGCTTCCTGTCGTACTTGAACTACTCACCATATAGATAAAACTGTCTGAAATTGTATCAATTTTTCGGATGCGTTCTTCCGATGTTTGTGGTGTAATCAGGAAGATATTTTTGAGATGATAGCGTTCAAAAATGGCTTTGTATTCTTCTTCAAAAGTTGCTATCGGAAGGTCTGGGATGATCAATCCGTCGATGCCAACTTGGGCACATTTTTGACAAAACTCTACTACTCCAAACTGTAATATCGGATTGAAATAGCCCATAATAATTAATGGAATTGTAACCGTTTCTCGAATGTTTTGCAGCTGTTCAAAAAGCAGTTTTGTGGTCATTCCGTTCTCTAAAGCGATGGTGGAACTTTCCTGAATGGTAGGTCCATCAGCTAAGGGATCACTGAAAGGTAAACCGATTTCTATCATATCCACACCGCTTTTTTCTAAGGTTTGAATGGTGGGAACAGTATCGTTGAGGTTGGGAAATCCTGCCGTAAAATAGACGGAAACCAGCTTTTTATCTTCTCGTAATTTGGTATGTATTCTGCTCATTTTTTTAGTGTTTTTTACCGCAATGTTTGCAAAGCTCTTATTGCGTTCTTTGCGGTTAGTTTAAAAGTCAAAATAGTTTATATAAGTATTCAAATCTTTGTCGCCACGGCCGGATAAGTTGATGACTACTACGGCATCTGCTTCAAATCTTCTTTGGTCTAAAACAGCTAAAGCATGCGAGCTTTCAATTGCGGGAATAATGCCTTCAGTTTTGCATAAATTCAACCCGGCTTCCATAGCTTCATCATCGGTAATAGCCATGAATTGTGCTCTTTCGGTAGCATGTAAATGGGCGTGCAAAGGACCAACTCCCGG
>DATEDY010000230.1:0-3115 GCA_035281405.1 Flavobacterium sp. | reverse complement strand
AAAATCCCAAGTTTTAATTAAAACTTGGGATTTTTTTATTCATAAAGTTCACCTCGATGCGGTTTTAAAGCATCTCTAACCTGAATCATGTTCTCGTCTGTAACAACCATGAAAGCAATGGCGTACATTTCGTTGATGACTTCAAATCCGGTAATATTGATAGGGAATTTTTCAATAGTAATGTATTCTTTTAGATGAATTTCATGATGTTCTGCCGTTTTTGCTGCTGCTGAACCTCTAAAGTCCCATATTAATTTGATCTTGCGTTCCATGATTATTATTCTGTGCTGTAAAGTTACAAAGGTTTATGTGATATTGGAATCCTTATAAATTATTACTTTTGTCCTGAATTTTTTCAGACGGAAAAACAATCTGAAAACCCAATTATTCAAAATGCCTAGAGAATTACAAATACAAGTTACCCCAGAAATTGCTGCAAATGAATTGCTGTTAAACAATCATGTTGCTAAACTAATGCAGGTTTCCGATGCTGAGATCCAAAAAGTATTGGTATTAAAACGATCAATCGACGCGCGACAGAAAGCCATTAAAATCAATATTAAAGCGGATGTGTATTTTGTAGGCGAATCATTTACAGAAGAATTAATCGGTTTGCCGGATTATAAAAATGTGTCCAATGCACCTGAAGTGATTGTGGTTGGAGCTGGACCAGCTGGTTTGTTCGCAGCTTTACAGCTGATAGAATTAGGGGTTAAGCCAATTGTAATTGAAAGGGGAAAGGATGTTCGTGGACGTCGTCGGGATTTAAAAGCTATCAACAGAGATCATATTGTGAATGAAGATTCTAACTATTGCTTTGGTGAAGGCGGTGCGGGAACGTATTCGGATGGGAAATTGTATACTCGTTCCAAAAAGCGTGGCGATGTTGATCGTATTTTGAGATTGTTAGTGGCTTATGGTGCTACTCCAGAGATTTTGGTGGAAGCACATCCGCATATTGGTACGAATAAATTACCACAGATTATTCAGGATATTCGCGAAAAAATCAAGGAATTTGGTGGGGAAGTCTTATTTGAAACCCGTGTAACCGATATTCTTGTAAAAAGCAATGAGGTGGAAGGCATTGTAACGCAAAATGGAACCGTCATTGAAGCTAAGAAAATTATTTTGGCAACTGGACATTCTGCACGTGATATTTTCGAATTGTTAGATAGAAAAAAAATCCTAATTGAAGCAAAGCCTTTTGCATTAGGAGTTCGTGCTGAACATCCGCAAAGTCTAATTGACAGTATTCAATATTCGTGTGATTTTAGAGGTGAATATTTACCACCGGCACCTTATTCGATTGTAAAACAGGTTAACGGACGCGGAATGTATTCTTTCTGTATGTGTCCAGGTGGAGTTATTGCTCCATGTGCAACCAGCCCGGGAGAAGTTGTGACTAATGGTTGGTCGCCATCTAAAAGAGATCAGATTACTGCAAATTCAGGAATTGTAGTCGAATTGAAGTTGGAAGATTTTAAACCTTTTGCTAAACATGGTGCTTTGGCTGGAATGGAATTTCAAAAGGCCATTGAACAAAAAGCATGGCATTTGGCCGGTGAAACTCAGAAAGTACCAGCACAGCGGTTGGTTGATTTTACTCAAAATAAAGTGTCTTCGGATATACCAAAAACATCCTATGTGCCGGGAACTACTTCGGTTGAATTAGGACAGGTTTTTCCTGGATTTTTAACGCAAATTATGCGTGAAGGGTTTACGCAATTCGGAAAATCGATGAAAGGCTATTATACAAACGAAGCCATATTACACGCGCCGGAAAGCAGAACTTCATCTCCGGTACGTATTCCTCGTGATCCTTACACTTTGGAGCATTTACAAATTAAAGGTTTGTACCCATGCGGGGAAGGAGCCGGATATGCTGGCGGAATTATTTCTGCGGCAATAGATGGTGAAAAATGCGCTATTGAGTGTGTGAGAAATATGAAATAATAATTGAAGGTTATTTTTTAAAATCCGTTCTGGTTTTTGGTTTTGGTAAGCTTGCTTCTTCTGTTTTGCTTGAAGGAGCAATAAGTGTATTCAATTCATTAATCTCGATATCGGTCAAATCACGATAACGACCTAGAGGAACGTCTAAAGAAATGTTGATAATGCGAGTGCGTTTTAATGCGGTAACTTCATAGCCTAAATATTCACACATACGACGAATTTGTCGGTTCAATCCCTGCGTCAATACAATTCTGAATACAAATTTACTTACTTGTTCGACCTTGCACTTTCTAGTTACTGTATCAAGAATTGGGACTCCATTGCCCATTCGGTCAATGAAACGATCAGTTATCGGCTTATTAACTGTAACGATATATTCTTTCTCGTGATTGTTTCTGGCACGAAGTATTTTGTTGACGATATCACCATCGTCTGTCATGAAAATTAAACCTTCACTTGCTTTGTCTAGTCTTCCAATAGGAAAAATACGTTTAGGATAATTGATGTAATCAACAATGTTATTTTTGACACTTTGATTGGTGGTACACTCAATGCCAGCTGGCTTGTTGAAAGCTAAATAAATAGGTTTGGAAGTCTTTTCACGGATTAATTTTCCGTCTACACGAATCTCATCTTCCATGGATACTTTCGTTCCAAGTTCAGGTGTTTTTCCGTTAATGGTAATACGGCCTTGTTCTAATAGTTTATCGGCTTCACGGCGTGAACAGTATCCTGTTTCAGAAAGGAATTTATTGATGCGTGTTTTGTTTTCTCCCATTTTGCAAAGGTATTGAAAAAACTAAAACCTGCTTGTGGCAGGTTTAGGTTTTAATTTTTATTGAATTCAATTTTTAAAGCTTCGTTTTTGGTATTGTATATTCCAATTAACCCATGAACGGTTTCACCTTGTTTTATTACTTTGTTTCTTAAATCGTAGTTGTCTAACTCAATTTTGAAATTCCTGTTGGCGCTGGAAGCAATTATCATATTTACTGAGGCAATTGTAGGCCCGATAATTAACCCTAAAGGGCTGGCCGATTTCATAGAGGTATTTATAGTTGAAACTGATGTAACGGTCGATAGATACCAAAGATAGGATGCAGGCTGTTGTTTTGTAATGTCGTATAATGTTTTGTTTTCAACCAAGGAAACAGAATTGCCA
>DATEDY010000229.1:0-7380 GCA_035281405.1 Flavobacterium sp. | reverse complement strand
GTCCTACATATTGATCAGGATCGGCAGCGCCATGGGTTTTTCCTAATGTGTGTCCGCCTGCAATAAGTGCAACGGTTTCTTCATCGTTCATTGCCATTCGTGCAAATGTTTCGCGAATGTCTATTGCTGCTAATAATGGATCAGGATTGCCGTTTGGTCCTTGTGGATTAACATAAATCAATCCCATTTGAACAGCCGCTAAAGGGTTTTCCAAATCACGTTCACCTGAATAGCGGTTGTCACCCAACCATTCGCGTTCTATTCCCCAATAAATATCTTCTTCCGGTTCCCAAACATCTTCACGGCCACCACCAAAACCAAAAGGTGTAAAGCCAGCTGATTCTAAAGCGCAATTACCAGCCAGTATCATTAAATCGGCCCAAGACACTTTTTTGCCGTATTTCTTTTTAACAGGCCAAAGCAACAATCGGGCTTTATCAAGATTGGCATTATCCGGCCAACTGTTCAATGGTGCGAAACGTTGTGTGCCGGAACCTGCTCCGCCACGACCATCTCCTGTTCGATATGTACCTGCGCTATGCCAGGCCATACGAATAAATAATGGACCGTAATTACCGTAATCAGCCGGCCACCAATCTTGAGATGTAGTCATGACTTCATGAATATCCTTTTTAAGTGCTGCTAAATCAACTGATTTGAAAGCTTCAGCATAATTGAATGTTTTACCCATTGGATTGGATAGTGAAGAATGCTGACGAAGAATGTTTAATTTTAACTGATTTGGCCACCAGTCATTGTTTCTTGTGCCAGCACCTGCGCTTTGTTTGGCTGAGTTTCCCCCTGAAAAAGGACATTTTCCCCCACCATTCCCAACGTGTGAGTGTGAATTTGTGTTGTTTTCCATTGTATGTGTTTTTGTATTTGATTGTTAATTAATCTGATAGTAAAATTACCAAAAGCGTTCCTATGATTTTTTTGTTTCCGATAGATAAAAATTATAGTTTTATTGTTTGTTTTGTTTCTATGGTTGACGAAAATTGGAAAAATTATTATTATCTTAAATATGATTAAATTTAATAAATAATGTTAATTGATTAGTTATTTTGTTTTTAAAAAGCATCTTTGATTATTGAATTTTTAAAAAATTATGAATTGTATGGTGTCTATAAGTTCACTCTATAGATGTATAATATTTTTGATTTAAAAGACTATAGAGATTACAAAATGCAATAACTACATTTGCCAAAATTTAAAATTAAAAACTATGGCATTAGTAGGAAAAAAATTCCCTAACATTACCGTTGATGCAATCTCTGAGATGGGAGATAATTTAAGAATCAACGTTTTAGAAGAAGCAACTAAAAACAACAAAAAAGTATTGTTATTCTGGTATCCAAAAGATTTTACTTTTGTATGTCCTACAGAATTACACGCTTTCCAAGCTGCTTTGCCAGAATTTGAACAAAGAAATACAGTAGTTATTGGTGCTTCTTGTGATACTAATGAGGTGCACTTCGCGTGGTTAAATACTGCTAAAAACAATGGTGGTATTGAAGGTGTAACTTATCCTTTATTAGCAGATACTACTCGTAACTTGTCAAAAGCTTTGGATATTTTAGACGCTCAAGAAGTGTATGATGAAGAGTCAAATGATATTTTAGTTGAAGGTTCAAATGTGACTTTTCGTGCGACTTACTTAATTGACGAAACTGGTAAAATTTTCCACGAAAGTGTTAATGATATGCCGTTAGGAAGAAATGTTGGTGAATATTTGCGTTTAATCGACGCTTACACTCACGTTCAGACTAAAGGTGAAGTTTGTCCTGCAAACTGGGAGCAAGGTAAAGAGGCAATGAATGCAGATAGATTGAGTACTGCAGCTTATTTGTCTCAAAACTAATTGATTAGTAATAACGAAATTCCAAATTCCAATTTGAAGATTGCTTTTTTAATGATTGGGATTTGGAATTCTTTTTTTAAATATAAGATATGTTACTGGAATTAAACGAAGATACATTGCAAAACCTTGTCAATGACAATGAAAAGGTAGTAGTACAATTTTCAGCTTCTTGGTGTGGAAATTGTCGAATCATGAAGCCTAAATTTAAAAAATTAGCAACGGAAAACGAAAACGTAACTTTCGTGATTGTTGATGCTGAAAATTCTCCGGAATCCAGAAAATTGGCGAATGTTTCTAATTTACCTACGTTCGCAACATTTGTTGGCGGAAAATTAGTAAATGAAACACAAACCAATAAGGCTGAAGTTTTAACGGATTTGGTTAACGAAATCCTTTAATTATGAAATTACCGGTTATCAAACATTTGACTCAGTTTATTGAGGAAAATGATCAGGATTATATTGTGGAAACCATTGAAGTACTGGAAGCTTTAACTGAAGTTTCTTCTTTGAAAGACGAAGAATTGGATGTGATTGGAGAACTCATTTCCAATATGTATGGAGCGCTGGAAGTGAATAAAATGGTTAAAGACGGTGCTGATAAAAAAGAAGCCTTGAATGCTTTTATGAAGAGGGTTCTTGGTTCTATAGATAAATAAAAAGCTCTCAGTTGAGAGCTTTTTTTATTCGTTATGGAGTAACAATACCTTTATATCGATCCCAATAACTGTAGATTAGGAATAAATTGGCGAAGGCAACAAATAAGCCCATTGACAAACCTATAGTGTCTGTGAACATCATTAAGTTGATGAGCAGTATATTAACAGTTACTGGCAGAATTACAAGATTGGCTAGTGGAACAAACTTACCAACCACAAAGGCTATTCCGCATAATAACTCAATTGCTTTAGCTAATGGCATAATATAATGTGAGGCTACAATCCCAGCTTTGAAGGCTTTAAGTTCGCCCACAGCTTCGGTTTCAGGTGCTAGTTTCAAGAAGAAAGCCAATGATGCCCATATCAATAAGGCACCCAACAATACTCTTACAATAACCGTTACTACTTTCATAATTCTTTAATTTTAAGTTCCTTATAAAGTTACTAAAAATTATCTTACAAAAATCATAAAATGGTTATAAATAACTGGCCTTGAGGTTGCTTTGTGTCTGTTTTAATTGATTTGATGAAGCTTTTTTTTTGTAGTCTACTGTGTGTTTAAGATCTGTAAAAATAAGGTATTGGAAATTTTAATTCAACTTTAAATTGGCAATATTTCTTTCTTAAGTTGTAAAAAAATAATCGATTTTTTTCTTTACTTTTGGAAGCATTAAAAAAAAATATAAAATGGCTCAAATAACTTTAAAAGGAAATACAATCAATACAGTGGGTAATATACCTGCGGTTGGATCACAAGCAAAACAATTCGCATTAATTGCAACTGATTTATCAGTGAAAACATTAGCTGATTATAAAGGAACTAAATTGGTTTTAAATATTTTTCCAAGCATCGATACGGGTACTTGTGCAACTTCAGTTCGTAAGTTTAATGAAAAAGCGAGTAGCTTAGACAATACTAAAGTGTTATGTATTTCACGCGATTTGCCTTTTGCTCAAAATCGTTTTTGTGGTGCCGAAGGTTTAGAAAATGTGATTAATCTGTCTGATTTTAAAGATAATTCTTTTGGTAATGATTATGGATTAGCAATTGAAGATGGACTATTGGCAGGATTGCATTCCCGCGTGGTAATCGTTGTTGATGAGAATGGAGTGGTAAAGCACGCTGAACAGGTTTCTGAAATTGTTGACGAACCGAACTACGAAGCTGCATTAGCTGCATTATAATATGGAATTTAAAAAAGATGAAACTCTTTTTACAGGAAGACTGAAAAGTGTGGTTTTTGCGTTCAAAGGTGCTTTGAAATTAATTACTACCGAGCATAGTGTTATGATTCAGTCTTCTTTGGTTGTTTTGATGACAATCGCCGGATTCTATTTTGAAATTTCCACAACAGAATGGATGTTTCAAATTTTGGTATTCGGATTGGTATTGAGTATCGAAGGCTTGAATACAGCGGTTGAAAAAATAGCCGATTTTGTTCATCCTGATTATCACGAACGTATAGGATTTATTAAGGATATTGCGGCTGGAGCTGTTTTTTTTGCCGCAATGACTGCTGTTGCCATTGGAGCAATAATTTATATTCCCAAAATAGTTTAATAGCTAATAATAGCTATTTTTGTTTTTAAAAGTTTACATTTTTAATGGCCAAATCAAAAAAAACTACCGAAGCTGCTATCGAACCTGAAGAAACAAATTTTTTCAATCGATTCGCTCCTAACAGAAAACAAAGTGTCACGTTTGGAATATTGTTAATTCTACTAGCTGTAGCATTAACGGTTTCGTTCGTATCGTATTTTGTTAATGGAAAATTTGATCAAAGCGAATTGAGTGATTTTGCTGATCGTAATTCGGAAGTACAGAATTGGTTAGGGAAATTTGGTGCCTTTCTGGCTGATTTTTTCATCTACAAAGGATTTGGAGTTGCTTCTTTTTTGTTCGCTAGACTGTTGTTTTTAACTGGAGCATATCTGGTACTGGACATGAAAGTTTCGAAATTGAAGAAAACGTGGTTTTGGGATATGTTTGTTGTTATTGTCTTGTCGATTCTTTTTGGTTTTTTTGGAAACCAATTGCCTGAATTAGGTGGTGTAATTGGTTATGAGATGAATATTTTTTCTCAGGATTATATTGGAAAAACAGGTACGTTACTGGCTTTGCTTTTCGGAATTGTAATCTATCTTATTTTTAAAGTAAAGGTTTCTCCAGATAAAATTAAAAGTGCTTTTGAGAAAACGAAAAGTGAAATTCGTGAGGATTTGTCAACGTCGGTTGCAAATTCGTCTTCAGCCTATAACTTAGAAGAATTTGCGGTAAATGAAGAAAAGGATAATGCTCAGGATAACCTAATCACAACACCAAATAAGAATGATTTTGAAGAAAATGATGAAGAATTAGGTGAAATCACACTGAAAACGGTTCCCAATGTTCCTTCTCAATTCGAAATCAATAAAGAAGCTTTAAAGCCAACTATCGGAACGGCTTCTGAATTGTCTTTGGAAGTTAATAAAAAACCTGAAATCATCCAGCAAGAAATCAAACCACATTCAGATGAGTTGGTAATTGAAAAGGTGGAAGAAGAAGATATCATTGAGGAGAATTTAGCAGCTAAATTAGTATCGCATTTTGGTGAATTTGATCCTACTTTGGAATTGTCTAATTTCAGATTTCCAACCATTGATTTGTTAAAAGATTATGGAACTGGTGGAATTACCATCAATCAGGAAGAATTAGAAGAAAATAAAAACCGAATTGTAGAAACACTTCGTAACTACAAAATCGACATTGCGCAAATCAAAGCAACAGTTGGTCCATCGGTAACCTTGTATGAAATCGTTCCTGAAGCAGGAATTCGTATTTCAAAAATTAAAAGTCTGGAAGATGATATTGCCTTGTCTTTATCAGCTTTAGGTATTCGTATTATAGCGCCTATGCCTGGTAAAGGAACAATTGGTATAGAAGTTCCGAACAAGAACCCAACAATGGTTCCGATGAAAGGAGTTATTGCTTCGGCTAAATTTCAAGAAGCAGAAATGGAATTGCCTATTGCATTAGGGAAAACTATTTCAAATGAAACTTTTGTGGTTGATTTAGCTAAAATGCCTCACTTGCTAATGGCAGGTGCAACCGGACAAGGTAAATCGGTTGGTTTGAATGCGGTATTGACGTCATTGTTGTATAAAAAACATCCAGCCGAAGTAAAGTTTGTTTTGGTCGACCCAAAAAAGGTGGAGCTAACACTTTTCAACAAAATCGAAAGACATTATTTGGCAAAACTACCGGATACGGAAGATGCTATTATTACGGATAATTCAAAAGTAATTACCACATTGAATTCTTTGTGCGTGGAAATGGACAATCGTTATTCTTTATTAAAGGACGCAATGGTTCGTAACATTAAAGAATACAACGAGAAATTCAAACAGCGCAAATTGAATCCTGAAAACGGACATCGTTTCTTGCCATATATCGTTCTGGTGGTCGATGAGTTTGCCGATTTAATAATGACGGCCGGTAAGGAAGTGGAAACACCTATTGCTCGTTTAGCGCAGTTAGCCCGTGCTATTGGTATTCACTTGATTATCGCTACACAACGACCTTCGGTTAATGTAATTACGGGTATGATTAAAGCGAATTTCCCTGCAAGGATTGCATTTAGAGTAACTTCTAAAATTGATTCAAGAACGATTTTGGATTCTGGCGGTGCAGATCAGTTGATTGGGCGAGGGGATATGCTTTTCTCTAATGGAAACGATTTGGTGCGCGTACAATGTGCTTTTGTGGATACTCCGGAAGTTGAAAAAATCACTGAATTCATTGGTTCTCAGAAAGCTTATGCAACCGCGTATATGTTGCCTGAATTTATTGGAGAAGATAGTGGCATAAGTCTTGATATTGATATATCAGAAAGGGATTCTTTATTTAGAGATGCAGCCGAAGTAATTGTTACTGCACAACAAGGTTCAGCATCATTGATTCAGCGAAAGTTGAAATTAGGTTATAACAGAGCCGGAAGATTGATTGATCAGTTAGAAGCTGCTGGAATTGTTGGTCCTTTCGAAGGTAGTAAAGCACGTTCGGTAAATATTCCTGATCTGGCTTCATTGGAGCAATTTTTTATGAATGAACAAAATAATAGTTAAGAATGAAAAAATTAGTAAGTGTAATAATAGTGGTTTTATTGAGCTTTTCAATGCAGGCTCAAAATGCTGAGAAAGCAAAAGCATTATTAGATAAAGTTTCGGCTAAAGTAAAGACGTATAAAAGCATTCAAATTGACTTTAAGTACAATTTACAGAATGTCAAAGAAAATATCAATCAGGATAATAAAGGAAATGTTACGCTGAGCGGAAATCAATATGTGTTGAATTTCATGGGTGTGACTAAGATGTGTGATGGTAAAAAAGTGTATACAATTTCTAAAGAAGACGAAGAAGTAAGTGTTGTTTCTGTTGGAAAAGGGGAAGATGACAATGACACTCCGGCTAAAATGCTGACTTTTTTCAGTAAAGGATTCAAGTATTCTTGGGATATCACACAAACAATCAAAGGAAAGAAAATTCAGTATGTAAAACTGACTCCTATCAGTTCGAAAGATGATAGAAAACAAATATTGGTTGGTGTTGATGTGGCAACTAATACAATCTATAATACAATCACTGTAGGTAAGAATGGTACCAAAGTCACGCTAACTGTTAATTCTTTTAAAACAAATGTTGCGTTAGCTAAAAATCATTTTACCTTTGTCAAAGCTAAATATCCTAATTACTACATCAATAATTTGGACTAATTTTGATGAATGAAAATTCTTGACCGTTACCTCTTAAAAACATACTTGATTACATTTACTTCGGTATTTGTAATCTTGTTTTTTATATTCATACTACAAACCGTTTGGTT
>DATEDY010000228.1:0-5807 GCA_035281405.1 Flavobacterium sp. | reverse complement strand
TTTGTAGGTGTTATTTTTGCAACCCGATGCTCGATTTTTTTTGTGTTGATAACAAACGAACAAGCACCATATTCTATACTTTCTTTGTGCAATTCTGGGTTTTTAAGATCAAGATTACATTTCTGATAAACCAAAGTTGCTATTGCTTTAAGCCCTTCAGGAAATGAATCAGGAAGTAGTATGGATTTTTTTATGGACATATTTTTGACGCTTAACATGTATTTAATTTGGAACTGATGTAAAAATAAGGAAATAGTAAGAAAAAAGTAATATTTGAAAAAAATGATCAGTAAGTTTTTTCTTTCTTTTTAAAAACCTGATTTTCAGGATTCTTTTTAGTATTTTAGTAAGAGATTTGGTTTTGTGAATGTTATAAGTGAAAATGTAATTCAAATAGTATTTGAAACATTTTCATTAACAATTGTCCCATCAGAAGCATAACCCGATATGAATATCTTTTGTATAATGATAAAGATTGATTATGGATTTTCATACACTTTTGCAGGAACAAATTAAAATGCATTTGACCCAAGAACTCGCAACAAAAAGCGAGTTAAGACCTTTTTTAAGAGCAATTAGCGATTCGTACCTTGCTTTTGAAAAGGAAAAAAATGTAGAGAAGAAAAATCTTCAGATTACGGAGACTGATACTAAACAACTCCGAAAGAATTCCTTACACCCTTTTCAAAAAGGTATTCATTTGGATATTCCCAAAACGAACCATAGCAATGAACAAAAGAATAATGGTAAAGGTTTTGTCTCTGAATTTTTAAATAATCAGGCCAGTAAAAGATTAGGAAGCGAAAGTCAATTAACCAATACGGTTGAATTACTAAAAACATTATTGGACAGTCTCCAATCTGGAATCTTAGTTGAAGATGAAAATAGAAATGTGTTGTTTACAAACCAAAAATTTTGTGATATATTTTCTATTCCAATGCACCCGGGAAGTATGATTGGGAAAAGTTATAGCTTTCCTGAGGAACGCTGTAAAAGCTTACTCAAAGGAAACGAAACGTTTAGTGCAAGAATACAAGAAATTGTCTGTGAGAAGAAGTTAGTAGAAAATGAAGTTTTTGAAACAACTAGTGGTTATTTTCTGAAAAGAGATTACATTCCCATTTTTATTAATGAGGTACACAGAGGCCATCTTTGGAAGTATGTCAATGTTACCCAAAAAATACAAACTCGAAAGCTTTTAGAACAAAGTGAAGAACGCAGTAGGCTAATAATGAATGCTTCTTTAAACGCAATTATCACTGTTGATTGTGAAGGTAAAATCATGTTTTGGAATAATCCGGCTAAAACTATTTTTGGTTGGGATAGAGAAGAAGCGATTGGTAGGATTTTATCGGAGTTAATTATTCCACCTCAATATGTTGAAGCACATAACAGAGGTATGAAAAATTACATGAGAACGGGAGAAGGTCCGGTTTTGAACAAACACTTTGAAATTACAGCTTTGAATAGAAGCGGTGTTGAATTTCCTATAGAAATTTCTATTATTCCCATACAACAAAATGGTGAAACTTTCTTCTGCTCTTTTATTCAGGATATTTCAGAAAGGAAAAAGGCAGAAAGTAATCTAAAATCCCAAGAAGAAAAATATCGTAATATTATTGCTAACATGAATTTGGGATTAATGGTCGTGGATAATGAAGAAGTTATTCAGTTTGCTAACCAAAGTTTTCTAAAAATGTCGGGTTATGAAATGGATGAAATTATAGGACAACGGGCATCTGATCTTCTGGTTTCCGAAGAAAGCGCAGAATTCATGAAATCCAAACTTGAAATGAGACGGAAAGGTATTTCAGATGTATATCAATTACCGATTAGAAACAAAAAAAAAGAATTACGTTGGTGGACCATTGGAGGTGCGCCTGAATATGATGATAAAGGTGAATTAATAGGTTCCATCGGTATTCACTTGGATATAACCGAGCAAAAACAAATGGAAATTGACCTGCAAAATGAAAAAATAAAAGCGCTGGAAGCTTCAAAAGCAAAAGAAGTTTTTTTAGCCAACATGAGCCACGAAATAAGAACACCGCTCAATGCTATTATTGGATTTTTGAGAGAATTGGAAAAGCAAGAAGTGAGCACTATTCAAAAAGATTACATAGAGAAAAGTACCATAGCTTCAAAACATCTATTGTCCATCATCAATAATGTACTTGATATTTCAAAAATTGAGGCTGGAGAAATGTCGTTGGAATATGAAAATTTTGTTTTCGAAAATACAATTAGGAATGTGGTGAATGTACTTCAGTCTAAAGCAACACAAAAAGAGTTGACACTAACAACCAATATTTCAGAGAAAATACATGAAGTTCTCATCGGAGACGTCTTAAGATTGGAACAAATACTTTTTAATCTGGTTGGGAATGCATTGAAATTTACCCATCAAGGTTGGGTTTCTGTTGATTGTGAGCTGATAAGTGAAAAGGATGATTCACAAGAATTGAGTATCTCAATTAGAGATACCGGAATAGGTATTGATAAAGATTTTGTTGATTTTGTTTTTAGGAAATTTTCTCAGGAAGACAAAGCTATCACAAGGAAATTTGGAGGAACCGGCTTAGGTATGGCAATTACAAAAGAATTGGTTCAGTTAATGGGAGGAAGAATCGAAGTGGAAAGCAAAAAAAATGCAGGTACAACTATTCGAATTATTTTAGATTTCAAAAAAGGATCCAAGGATAACTTAGAGATTGAGCATACAGAAACTGTAAACATCAATATGGATAATCTTTCGGTTCTTCTGGTTGAAGATAATGATTTGAACAGAATGGTAGCGCAAAATTCGCTCAAATACTATAATTGTAAGGTTACCGAAGCAGAAAACGCAATTGTGGCAATGGATATTCTGAAAAAACAAAAATTCGATGTGATTCTTATGGATATTCAAATGCCTGAAATGGATGGAATTGAAGCAACCCGTATCTTAAGAGACGAATGGAAGTTGACAACTCCGATTATTGCTCTAACGGCAAATGCTTTTAAGACCGAAATCGAAAAATGCCGCGCTGTAGGAATGAATGACTACATCACTAAACCTTTTGATGAAAAAGCAATGATGGAAATTATTGCTAGACATGTAGATAATAATCGTGCTGCTTCAACAGAAATAGTAAAAGCAGAGAAATTATACAATCTGAAAGGATTAGAAGAAGTGTCTAAAGGCGAAGTCGATTTTATGGAAACAATACGCGATATGTTTGTTGAACAAACCCAAACCGTAATTAAGGAAGTCGAGAATAGTATCTCTGAAAATAATTTCTTAGCAGTCTATCAATATATTCATGAAATAAAACCAAGTGTTGAAATGTTTGGAATAATGTCCATTATGGATAGCATAAAAGAATTAGAATGGTTGGCCAGAGAAACACAGGACAAGAACAAAATGACAACGTTGTTTGAATTGATCAAAACAACGCTACAAGAAGTGGTTGTCCAACTTCAGGAAGACAAATTTAAGGAGTAAAAGTTGCTATTGTGCAGGATGCTTTTCACATCTTTTTTCAATAACGTGCAAAAGACGATCCTGAAAATCTTTTAAAATCAAATCACTCCAAAACTTACCATAAAAATTAACTTTTGAGGTTAATCGGTAATGTGTGGTTAATGTCAACTTTGTAGTTCCTTTTTCCAATGGTTTTAATGTATAGGCGGCATTCACAAATTGAAAATAGTTGCCGTTTAAAACATGTTGGTCAAACACTTTTTTTCGGACTGTTTTCGCATCGATGGCAATACCAAATGAAACCCTTTCATGCACTTTGTATTCATTGATGGTTTCGACAAATTGTAATCCTCCTTCAAAATAACCAACTCGTTCTCCACCTAAGGCTTTTTTGTTCACAGTTGCACGTAAAGGCGTAGGAATGCCAACGCTGTTAAAGAATCCAGATGGATATTCGCTTTTATGAATGGGTTTTACTTCGACAATATTATCCCAAATTCTTTCTGGCGTAGCCGAGACAATCACTTCACTTTTGATTTCATATACTTCTGACGGAGTTGTAATCAAATTTTCAATAGGTGATAAAAGAAACGGAAGGAGTAAAATAGAATACAAGCGGTTATTTCTCTTTTCCTGATGAATTTGATACAAAATGTAAAGTAAGGCACCTAATGTACCTAATAGGAAAAATGGAGCAGCTAATATCAGCATACAGATAAAATCTTCAATACCGAAAAGAAACAAAGTCATAAAAAAACATCCAATAGTTAACCATGGAATGAAAATGATATTTCTGTAGGCTTTTAGTTTTTCTTTATCTGTAAATAATAAAGGAATGATACCTAATACAGTGGGGATAACAAATAAATAAGTAACGGATGCTAGTGTAGCTTCTTCTCCAAAAATTAACCGGGTGGCCAGTCCATAAGTAACGCCTATTAGTATTCCGATAATCAGAAGACCGTATTGCTCTTTTATTTGTTTCATTTTATAAATTTTCTTTACAGCATGTCTTCATAAAGTGTACAATGTTTCACCATTTGTAAGACATTCATTTTGCACATTGAACAGTATTTCTCTGACAAAACGAATCAGTTCAGGCGATTATTTTTTATGAAATGGAAGCATCAAAAATGGATTTCATATTTTCACTTTGATTTTGATGGTATTCCAGTTGCTAGCGGTAAATTTAATGAATTATATCTTCCATCTTAATCCGTTTTCCAGTAAATACTAAACAATAAAAGCTAAACATTCGGTTTAGCTTTGAAAATATATGAGTTATTTGTGTTACTTATGATCCCGCAAAAGGTGTACCAAAAAGACCTACAGCCAATTCCACCCAAGTTAATACCAATAGCGCAAGAATAATTCCGCAAATGATAAGTCGGTGCTTTGTTTTATTTACTTTTCTTAATACGAACTCGCAAAGCAATCCGGTACCAAGCAATAGTATAGCTGCGACTACAAAATCAAATAAGGACCACGCTACTTCATTGGTAAATTGCATGGCAATAAATGGAATCAGTAATAGTATCCCTACTGTAATTAGAATACCAATTAATCTTTTGTTTTTCATAATGTGACTTTTTTAGATTGATAATTAAGGTTTTACAGGGCAAATATAAATAACTTTGAAATACAAAGTACTTTTAAAGTAAAATATTTTTGTAATTTAGCCAAAATAAATTGTGATGTCATGGAAGATTTTGTACAAAGAGATTCAATAGTAAGGGCCATTTGGGGGAAGAGCGATACCATACTTTTTATTTTTGCCGGTGCATCTGCAGAATTTGCACTCAATAAAGCAGTGGATTGGTTGTATTTTACTGGAAAATTGCCTTCCGATCCTCTGGGGCGTTTATTCTCGACGGTCAGATACGCCAGATGGATTGTTTTTTCTTCTTTAGAAGAAGCTAATGGCGCTATTGATATGATGCGTAAAATCCATTCCGGAGTAGAGGAGAAGCGTGGCGCTGTAATTCCTGATTGGGCTTACCGAGACGTTTTATTCATGCTGATTCATTATTCTATTGCGGCTTATGAATTGCTGGAAAGAAAACTAAAGGATACTGAAAAAGAAGAAGTCTATAATGTTTTTTATCGTGTTGGTATTCGAATGGGATTGAAGGAATTACCACCAAATTACTTGGAATGGCTTCCGGTTCGGGAATCGCATTTAATGGAAAATCTTCAGGAGAGTTATTATACAACCGATCTTTTCATGCAATATAGAAAGCATCTTGGAAAGATGAGGTACAAAGTTTTAATAGAAGGTCAAAAGTTGGTAGTTCCTGCCCGAGTAAAAGAATTAATGCATTTTAATCATTTTTCAGTCATCGGA
>DATEDY010000227.1:0-2709 GCA_035281405.1 Flavobacterium sp. | reverse complement strand
AAGTGATTTTAAATTTAATACTGTTAACACCTGCATTGCTACCATAAAGAACAGTTCCCAATGGATTACTGATCGAACCAACAGGTAGCGTTTTCAAAAATTTCGAATTATCGTTTGTACTTGAAATTGGCGTTTTAAGATGTCCATAGGCAGGATTATTAATATTTTCCGTCACTACCAATCCCAAACGCACATTATCTTGATCTCCTTTTAGAATTCTGTTAACATGCTCCGTAATTCTTATTCTGTACATTCTTATATCTTCTCCCTCTTCATTCTTAGCATCTTTAATCAACCCTCCAAACAATAATTTATTACGCTTAGGATTAGAAGAATTCGTTGTGTTATCAAAGTTGAAATCATATACGACCTTATTATTATCTATATCAAAAAGATAAATACGCAATGGCTCATACTTCTGATTCATAATACTTTGATTTACGGTAAGATACAGACTAGCATCATTTACCAAAACTTTTCTAGCTTTTAAATCATCTATTTGAGTTTGAGTGAAGATTTCCACAATTGCTGCAGATCCTTCCCCTCCTTTTAAATATAGATTAGCATCTCCAAGAACTCTATCCGGCGTATTGATTGCCGTGGAATACCCTACTGCATCTGTCTTATTAAACAAATTAACAGAAATACCAGACATCGCCAAAGTGAATTCTTTCATCGGACGGTCATTACCTATGTTAGTCGTCACATTATTTTCAGTCTTTGTAACGATCAAATCTTCTTTGTAGTATATTGTAATACTTCCTTTAGTAAAATCCAGACTCATCAAAGAGCCTTGATCAGCATCTTCCACTTGAAAATACAACGATCCAAAGTAAGATTTAAAAATATTATTATTTATCAAATTACTTGCAGAAGTCTGCATTATTAAGTTTTTAAAATAATCACTATCCAAACGCAAACGCATTGCAGGCTCAATTCTTTGATCGATCTCTTCCGTGCGAGTATGCTCCATAATGTAAAAATTAGGATTTGTTGTGTTTTTCTCGCTCTTTATTTTAAATCTCTTTTGCTGACGGGAATCCGGAACAAATGCACTATGCTCTTGAGGAAAACCTACCCTATTATTCAACTGTATGCTGATTTGACTTGCGCCACTAAAAAGACCATCTTGATCAGAATAATACTTTTGAGCCACTTCCAAGTTATTCGGATCTAAATCATTCAATTGATAGTTAGTTCTGAAAACTTTAAGATTAATCGGCTTGTAATTGGTGTCAACACTACTTATTGGATCAGTAGTATAAATAGAATCCAATTTGTATTTTCTATAACCTCCTGATTCTCTTTTTATTTCTTTACTAAAATAAGGAATATTTAATACCACACTATCGATTTCAATATTTTGACCAAAAGTAGGAGCCGTTTGTACCAATGCCATTTGTGTTGCAAAATTTGCAACCGTTTTACCAAATAATGCATTATTCGTAATTCCCAACTGATTGATAGGTAAATTATTGGTTTGTAAAGGTGTTACTTTTTGATTGTATGCCTTTACAAAAAACGATTGTCCCGGCATAAAATCATAATTTTCTCCACCAATAATATCACTCCCGATAGAATTAAAGTCTTTATCACAAGAAATTAAAAAAAGAGAGAACATTGCAAATGCAAAGTATTTTGTAAAAATGGTATTCTTCATTCTGTTAACCTAAAATTTGATTTTTGTAAAAATTAGTGTAAGCATCTGCAAATGCTTCTTTCGGGGTGAAAGGTAATAAAGGTTTTTTTGAAGCTTCTATAAATTTTGTTAAAGTTGATGAAACCTCTTCTGAAGCAATAACCACCCCATCCGAATGATTTATTGAAGCCATCATAATATTCTCAAAAGTAGGATTATCCAACTCTTTGATTGCTTCATGAGGAATACCGTCAAACTGCACTTTTTTACCCATTTCAATATCTAAGCTTCCGTCAAAAGCATGATTAAATACCGAGGTCACTATTTTAGTATCTGCAAACAATGCATCGTTTTTATAATAGTGTTTCATATAAATAGGCAACATCGCAGCCATCCATCCCTGCACATGGATAATATCTGGAACCCAGTTCAATTTTTTAACTGTTTCCACCACTCCTTTAGCAAAAAATATGGCCCTTTCGTCATTGTCCGGAAACAATACGCCTTCCTCATCTGTAAATGTAGCTTTACGCTTAAAATACTCGTCGTTATCAATAAAATAAACTTGAATTCTTTCTTTAGGAATAGAAGCAACCTTAATAATCAACGGCATATCCACATCATTAACAACCAAGTTCATCCCCGATAAACGAATTACTTCGTGCAACTGGTGTCTTCTCTCATTCACATTACCATAACGAGGCATAAAAATACGAATTTGACCACCTTGATCATTAATCATTTTGGGTACATCATACGACATTAAAGAAACCTCATTTTCAGGCAGATAGGGCACTACTTCGGATGATACATATAAAATCCTTTTATCCTCCATGTTTATATATTAGTTTTGTTTATTGGACACAAATCCACGCAAAATTACAAAAATTTACCGAGATATTGACTAAAATAGTAAGTTTGCATAGAATTTAAACCAACTCACATGCCTGTTTTTGTCAAACAAAATGATTTAAAACTTCATTTAAAGCAGTATATTTCACACAAAAACGCTGTAGGATTCGTACCCACGATGGGCGCCTTACATCAAGGTCATCTTTCGCTAATGTCTG
>DATEDY010000226.1:0-7699 GCA_035281405.1 Flavobacterium sp. | reverse complement strand
AACATTATTTACACCCTTCGGAGTTTGACAAAAACCCCGGTATTTGCTGAAAGAAAGGCAGAAATTGAACGTATCATGGATAGTTTTGAGCTTAAGTAAAAATGGATGTCAAAATTACATCCATGAAATTAAGCAAGACATGCCCTATTGAAGTTAACAGTTATTCTTTAAAAAATGCACGATATCAAACCTCAAAAATACTATACTACTCTATTAAAGTTTCTAAGTCCTAAAGATAGTAGCTGGATAAATCTTAAAAAATCACTCTACCCTATTCTGCTCGTTTCAACGATTGTGACAATTGGCCAAATTATTGTCTGTAATTCTGATCTTTACAAATCTGAAAAAAGAGAAAACAAAAGATTCATTACAAACGAAATTAAAAGGCAGGTAATTATTGATACGGTTTCACTTCCAATTACCCAAACCTATTTCAAAAGTTATAAGGTAATTAAATTACCTAATGATTTAAGTTACCGTATCAATTTTGTGAAGGAAAACAATGGCGATAAAATTACAAAAAACGCAATCATTGAAAAAAAAGCCAATTCTAAAATAGTTGAAATAGTCAATAACAATATCAGATATACATTTGAAATAGAAGAGATAAATAATTATCGCGAAAGACTATTCGTCTTTTTGGGTACATTACTATTTTACTTTGTGGGTATTCCTGCTTTTATAAAGAAAAATAAATTAGAAAAAGAGTACGAAAAGAACGATCCATAACAAATGTACACAGCAATCAATAAAAAAGAGAAAGCCAATATATTATTCACTCGGTGCAAACCATAAAAAAAGCTCCTCATTGCTGAGGAGCTTTTGTGCGGGTGATAGGACTCGAACCTACACGCCTTGCGGCACCAGATCCTAAGTCTGGCACGTCTACCAATTTCGCCACACCCGCAGGGTTTGTAGTACTGAGTTTTTACTTGAAACACTCATTGTACTGGCGTTTGTGGGTGCAAATATACACATTATTTTTAAATTCCAAATCCCAAAGCAGAAATTCCAAGAAAAAATTAAATATCTGTTATTTTGGAATTCGGAATTCAGTAATTGGAATTTCAATTCGTATATTTGGCTTCTACTATTTTTTAAACAACAATGGAAAACATAAAGCAATACGTTCAGGATAATAAAGAACGTTTTTTGAACGAATTAATCGATTTATTAAAAATCCCTTCTGTAAGTGCTGACAGCGCTTATGCTCAAGATGTAATTGATACCGCTAATGCTGTAAAAGCAAGTTTGGAAAAAGCAGGATGCGATTTTGTAGAGTTATGTGAAACACCAGGTTACCCTATTGTTTATGGTGAAAAAATAATTGACAAAGCCCTTCCTACGGTTTTGGTGTACGGTCATTATGACGTACAACCTGCAGATCCGATGGAATTGTGGACATCACCTCCTTTTGAGCCGGTTATCAAAACTACTGAGTTACATCCTGAAGGAGCAATTTTTGCCCGTGGCGCTTGTGATGACAAAGGTCAGATGTACATGCACGTAAAGGCTTTTGAATATATGATCCAGAATAACTGCCTACCTTGCAACGTGAAATTCATGATTGAAGGTGAAGAGGAAGTAGGTTCTAAAAGTTTAGGATGGTTTGTGGAAAGAAATCAAGCTAAATTGGCTAATGACGTGATTTTAATTTCCGATACCGGAATGATTTCCAACCAACAGCCGTCTATCACGACAGGATTGAGAGGATTGAGCTATGTGGAAGTAGAAGTTACCGGACCAAACCGCGACCTACATTCAGGATTGTACGGAGGTGCTGTAGCGAATCCAATCAACGTATTAACTAAAATGATTGCTTCGTTACATGACGAAAACAATCATATCACCATTCCCGGATTCTATGATAAAGTAGAAGAATTATCTACTGAAGAAAGAGCTGAAATGGCGAAAAGACCTTTTAGTCAGGAAAATTACAACAAAGCATTGGACATTGCCGAAGGATATGGCGAAACCGGATACACTACCAATGAAAGAAACTCCATCCGTCCTACATTAGACGTCAATGGAATTTGGGGTGGCTATACCGGCGAAGGTGCTAAAACAGTAATTGCCAGCAAAGCATTTGCCAAGATATCGATGCGTTTGGTTCCGAATCAGGATTGGGAAGAAATCACTACATTATTCCAAAAACATTTTGAGAGCATTGCTCCGAAAGCAGTAACTGTGAAAGTAAGCCCGCACCACGGAGGTCAAGGCTATGTTACACCGATTGACAGCATTGGCTATCAGGCTGCTGCTAAAGCGTATGCTGATACTTTCGGAGTACAACCGATTCCAGTGCGTTCCGGAGGAAGTATTCCAATTGTAGCTTTATTCGAAAAAGAATTGAAATCGAAAACCATTATGATGGGCTTCGGATTAGATAGTGATGCGATACACTCTCCTAATGAGCATTTTGGTGTTTTCAATTATCTTAAAGGAATTGAGACAATTCCTTTGTTTTACAAGTATTTCGCCGAAATGAATAAATAAACATTGGTGAGCAAGAAAAAATTTATCTCAGAAGTTTTAAAATCTACAGGAACAATAGGTGCCTTATCACCCAGTTCCTCCTTTTTAGCTAAAAAAATGCTGGAGCCGATTGATTTCGCTTCAGCTGATTGTATTGTGGAATTTGGCCCCGGAACTGGTGTTTTCACACACAAGCTTTTGGAAAGAATGAAACCAGATGCGAAGTTATTGTCTTTTGAAATCAATCCGTCATTTATTGAAGAATTACAGAAAATAAATGATCCCCGATTGATTTTGATTAATGACAGTGCGGAAAAAATTCAGGATTATTTGGAGCTGCATCATTGTGCTTCTGCTGATTACATCATATCATCATTACCATTTGCGATGATTCCAGATGCAGTAGTACACAATATTCTGACCAATTCAGACAATGCTTTATCTGAAAACGGGAAGTACATTCAGTTTCAGTATTCATTGAATGCGAAGAAGAAATTGGAATCCTATTTTTCGGAAGTCAGCATCGATTTTACCTTTTTAAATCTGCCACCGGCATTTATTTACAGTTGTAAGAAATGATTTTATCATAAACATAGAAAAGCCTTCGTTAACGAAGGCTTTTTTTTATTTCTGTAATCCAACTTCATTCCGGTAGAGGTAATCTCCATGATTTGGTGAGAAATATCTATTTATTTTTTTATCAAATTCCTTCATTTTGGCTTCATCTTTCCAATAGGCTTTTGCCAGTTCATCATCCTTAGCCCAAGCTTTTTCGATATCTCCTAAGCTATCGTAAACAAACACCTCGACAAATTCGCCACCTTTCGACCCCCAAGCATGCATATAAGTAAAATAGCCTTTCAGGATATCATTTTTAGCAACCAGATTATCTGTTACTTCTTTGAATAGGCCGTCAAACTCTTTGTTATTACCGTCTTTCGGCTCGTGTATAGCCGTTTTTCTGACATAATACACCAATTGTTTGTCCGGTATTTTACTCAATTCTTTTCGGTAAGGTAATACGCTATAAATTTCATCCGAATGTCCTTCAGCATAAAAAGACGCTCTTTTCTCAAAGAAAGCTTTTCTTGCCTTTTCGTCTGGCCAGGCTGCTTTGATTAATTCGTTATCTTTTTCCCATGCTTTGTCAATAGCTTCCCAGTTATCATAAAGCTGCACCTGGACGATTTCTGTATTATCTTCAGTAAAAAAGTGAGTCAGGATGTTGTGTTTTAGCACCAACGGATTTTTCATCACCACTTTATCAAAATACTCCTTCTCCACTTTTAACCATTCTTCTTTAGTCAGATCAGGATTTGAAGTATTTCTATGCAGTGTTGTAACTGTTAAAAAACGAGGTTTTACTTCTTGAGCGATTAAAGAAATACTCATACCAAAGAAAACCAAAAAGAACCCAAGAAACTTGTAATGCATTGTTCTCATAATTTCAAAAAATTTTAAGTTAAAAAAAGTTGGAAACTTGTTTTTGAAATTAGAAAGACGTGGATTTTCGAGAACTAAATAAATGTAAGAACAAAATTACGATAATTTTAACTTAAAATATTGATTATCAGTAAAATATAATTTATTAGATTTGCCTTTTTGAAAAAGCAGCCTTCTAAGTCAAAATAAATCAATGAGTTAGCTTATTAATTCATTTTTTGGCTTTAAATTTGCTATATCATCAATCAACCCAAGGCGCATCAGAATTATTTGGAGCGCGGCGGAAAAATCGAAATCAATCATGTTAAAACGTTTTTTTATTCTGTGCTCCGGTGCAGATAGAGAGTTACTCGACTCTTGCAGCGAAGGCGAGCAAACCAAGTATGTTGGTATTGGCGCCACTGTGTTTTTCACTGCTGTTATGGCTTTTCTGGCCAGTGCTTATGCCCTATTTACCGTTTTTGACAATGTCGCTTATGCTGTCGCCTTCGGAGTAGTTTGGGCCTTCCTGATTTTTAATCTGGACCGTTTCATTGTTTCTACCATTCGCAAAAGAGACAATCTCCGTGCTGAATTACTACAAGCATCACCTCGAATTATCTTAGCGATGATTATTGCCATTGTTATCTCAAAACCATTGGAAATCAAAATCTTTGAAAAAGAAATCAATACTGTTTTATTAAAGGAAAAGAATGCCATGGCTATTGCCAATAAAAAGCAGGTTACCGATTATTTTAAAGGAGATGTGAGTAAAAACCAAGCCGAAATCGACAGTATCAAATCAAGTATCAAGATTAAAGAAAAAGAGGTCGCTGCATTGTACCAATCCTATATAACCGAAGCGGAAGGAACAGCCGGAACTAAGAAAATGGGTAAAGGCCCGATTTACAAAGAAAAAAGAGACGCACATGATTTAGCACAGCGTCAATTGGATTCCTTGAAAGCCAACTCAGCCAAGAGCATTGCAGATAAAGAAGCCAGAGCAAAAACACTACAAGCCGATTTAGATAAAAAAGTAACCGATTCAAAGCCTGTTATTGATAATTTTGACGGATTGATGGCTCGTATCAATGCCTTGGGAAAATTACCATGGTTACCTTCTTTTTTTATCATGCTGTTGTTTTTAGCCATTGAAACTTCGCCAATCATTGCAAAAATGTTATCTCCAAAAGGAGAATACGATTTCAAGTTGGAAGACAATGAAACCGCTCTAAAAACACATATTGAGCAGAACAATTTCCAACGTATTTTGCAAAAAGATACTGACGCCCTGATTTATAATAAAATCTACGAAGACATCAAAACCGATCAGGGATTGTATGATTATAAGAAAAAGACCGCCATTGACATCCTCAGAATGCAATCGGACAGTTATATGGAAAAACAAAAAAGTGTGATGTAGATTTTTAAGTCTGCAGATAAAGTCATAAATTAAAAAAGCCTGAAGTAATACACTTCAGGCTTTTTTTAACATCTTATTGGTTTACAGGTATTGTAAAACTTCCGCTTTTAGACGGTCGTATTCTCCTTGAAGAATCAAGCCATTATCCAATAGTTTTTTATAATTCTGAAGCTTAGCAAAAAGTTCATCGCTACTCATTTCGTTTAACTTCTTCTCACCTGGAGCAGATGTATTAACCACTTCCGTTACTGTTTCCTGAACTGCAGGAGTTGAAGGCATGATTTCGGCAAATGATGTTACCTCTTCCACTTCTACTTCTTCCACAACGCTTTCAACGACAGCTTCAACAACTGGTGCTACTACTTCAGTTGCAGCGACAGGCGCTACAGGATTTTTCAAAGCATCCAATTGCTCTTTTGCGTAGGTATATAATTTACGTGCCTGATTTTTTGGTAAATAATCAACAGTGTGTGTCAATTCCGTTTTAGTAGAAAATGAAAAATCAGAGCCAAGGATTCCCTCTTTTACAAAAGTTCCTGCCACTTCATCCCAGTTGAAGTCAATAAACTCCATTGACAATCCTAAATTTTTAGGTTTACATAAGATGATACGTTTGTTTGTTACCACAATACTATCCGGAAAAACGGTAATCGCCGGTTTCTTTTGTACGGCAATATAACCTACTTCTTCGTTAGTCATTAACAGGTTTGCCAATTTAGCCGTGATTTTCTCAATTGCTTTTGGGTCCTGGTCTTCGTTTAATATTTTCTTTAAATTATCAATCATAACTATTTGTTCATTAATTTTTGTATTTGCAATGCATCAAAAGTAATGCCTAATTTATGAGTTTTTAATAAACTGTCAAATAATATTCTGCAATTCTAAATATAATAAAAAACACAAAAGCCAAAACCAAAAGAATGAGTTTGTACTTAACTGGTTTAATAGATGGTTTTACAACCAGAAAAGACTTTACTATCGATTTCACTCTTTCCTTATTGAGCCACAAAATAACCAATAAACAGCCTTGATACAAAACTGCCGCTTTCAATGCACCTGCAGAAACCCCGTAGAAGACATCCTGAAGTATCACATTGATTAGTATTGTCGTAATTAGAAAACAACCCAAAATTCTCGTTTTCCTGAATAAAAGCAATATTCCTCCAATTACTTCCATACAACCGATAACCAAAGCATAGGGTTTGGAATAAGCGTAAAAAGCCCACATAAGCTGCGCTCCATTTAATTGTGAGACAGGTTTGTCTACATGATGTGCATTGCCAAACTGCACAAATTTTCCCAAACCATAAGCCAGCATAGCAAATACTACTATCCAACTGATAGCATTTTCAATAATTTCCAGCCAATCTTCTTTGGATATTTTCATTTAACTATTACTAACCTCTATCTGCAACTTCTTTGTTAAACTTTTGAACACTAAATCATACGAATGATCAATCAGTTCTTTTAAGAAAACATCGGAAACCGAACCATTAACTTTTACCGTATTCCAATGTACTTTACTCATGTGGTAACCCGGCTGAATATCATCAAATTGCCCACGCAGTTCCAATGCTCTTTCCGGATCACATTTTAAATTGATTGAAGGATTGTTACTTTCCCATTCTTTCAATGAAGACAAGGCAAACATTTTGCCGCCTACTTTAAATACTAGAGTATCTTCATCAAATGGAAAATGTTCGGTTACTCCTTTTTTGGATAAACAATATTCGTAGTAAATATCTATTGTCATTTCTTACTTTTAAATTATTATTTTTTCCATTAATTTTTCAGGGTTTTGAACTGAAGTAAAACCAAATTTCTCGTACAAGAAATGAGCATCCAAGGTTGCTAATCCCCATATTTTAATTTGTTGTAATTGTGGCTCAGTCATTACAGCATTTAAAAGAATTTTAGAATATCCCTTCCCTCTGTGTTCTTCAACAATAAAAACATCCATAGGATAAGCAAATGAAACCAAATCTGTAATTACTCTTGCAAATCCTATTTGATCATTATTAAGGTAAATTCCAAAACACAATGAATTGTCAATAGAAGTCTGTAGCATCTCTATTGTTCTGTTTTTTGCCCAATATGTATCTTTCAAAAAATTTTGAATGAAGGGAACATTTAATTCATTTTTATCGGTTGAGACTCTGATCATATTTTATATAAAATTGGTTTACTCGGACTGGCATCATTCTCAAACGAAGCGATTTGCAGGTTTAGTATATAGCTTCCGTTTGTGATTTCATCTTTCACAAAAATCATTTCCGTGATAGTGCAATTCATTCTGGCATCAGTATTCAGATTATTCACATCCTTTATGTTCCAAAATGCTTTATGTGCCAATAGTTTCCCTTCATCATGTTCCCTGTC
>DATEDY010000225.1:0-7097 GCA_035281405.1 Flavobacterium sp. | reverse complement strand
TCAGATTTCAAAAATTGCACAAACCGCTGGAATTTCTCCCAAAAGAGCCGAATTATTATATCGCATTACTGATTATTTTCAACCCAAAAATATTTTGGAGATTGGAACCTCATTAGGATTAGCAACTTCAGCACTATCGCTAGGAAATCCGAATACAGCAATCACAACTCTTGAAGGTTGTCCGGAAACATCGGGAGTCGCACAAAAACAATTCTGTGAATTCGGATTCAGCAATATCAAAACGGAAGTAACCGAATTCTCGTCATATCTAAAAAAATCCCAACTCAGCACTTTCGATTTCATCTATTTCGATGGTAATCATTCCAAACAAGCTACTTTAGACTATTTCGAATTATTATTACCCACAATTACTAACAATACCATTTGGATTTTTGACGATATTCATTGGTCAATCGATATGGAAGAAGCCTGGAGAATCATTCAAGATCATCCAAAAGTAACCGTAACCATCGACACCTTTCAATGGGGTTTAGTATGCTTTCGTCACGAACAGGAAAAAGAGCATTTTGTAATTCGGGCATAAAAAAAATGACAATTATAAATAACTGTCATTTTTTAAGAATCGAATTGAAGCTACTATTGTTTTGCTTTTTCCATTTCTTCAGATTTCGCACCCATTCTGTTCAATTGGTACATCGGTCCAAATTTCACTTTCAATCCCGCAATTTTTCGGTTGTCTTCAGCTGAAAGACCTTCTTTCTCTACAGTGTTTTTTCTACTGTCAAGCGCCTCATACATCGTTTTAATTTCATCCCAATCTTCACGTGTATAACTATCTTTATTTCTTTCCACAGTATGAATGAATTGTTGATAAACACTATGAATATTGTCTTTATTAACCCAATTGAAGTTCATATCGTCTCCAATTTTTCCTTCTCCAAATAAAGCATTACGCATTTTTTGTTTCGGACTTAAAGCTGCTATTTCCGGTTCTTCTTCTACTTCAATTCTGGTTTTTAAACTTTCATACTTTGCTCTTCTTGCGCTAATTTTAGCCTCTGCTTCATTTTTATCCTTTAAATCAGCTAAAGCAACTTCCGCATTACTAACTCTGACTTGGTACTCTGCATCAATGGCATCCCAGTTTACTTGAGCATCCTCAACAGCAATGCCTTCAACTGAATCAACATACACTACATAAGATTCTACGGCACTTTTGGCTTGTGTTTCTTTTTCGTCTTTACACGACGAAAACCCTAAAACAATTACTGCCATAACTAAAAACAAATTTGTATTTTTCATAATATTAGATTTTAGAAATTAAATATTAAAAGTAGTACTAATGTTCACCTTCCGTCTTACATAATTCTTAGCAATTATTACACAATTTTTAATTCAACAATTATTTTGTAACAATATATCCTTTATTACTACTAATTTTAGAATCATATAAATTTCTAGAAATGTCAAGTCCATTAATCAAAATAACCGATATCAAAAGAGATTTCCAGCTAGGAAGCGAAACCATCAATGTTCTTAAAGGAATCGATTTAGAAATCAATAAAGGAGAATATGTAGCACTGATGGGCCCTTCAGGTTCGGGGAAATCAACATTAATGAATCTTTTAGGCTGTTTGGACACACCAACTTCCGGAACTTATATTCTTAATGGAAAAGATGTCAGTCAAATGATTGATGACGAATTGGCCGAAATCCGTAATAAAGAAATTGGTTTCGTATTTCAAACTTTCAATTTATTACCAAGAACCACTGCATTAGACAACGTCGCATTACCGATGATTTATGCAGGCCATTCCAAAGCCGACAGAAAAGCAAGAGCAACTGAGGTATTAACACAAGTTGGATTGGAAGATCGTATGGATCACCAACCCAATCAACTTTCTGGTGGACAACGTCAACGTGTAGCTGTTGCCCGAGCATTGGTTAATCATCCTTCCATTATTTTGGCAGATGAACCTACCGGAAATCTGGACAGTAAAACTTCGGAAGAGATCATGAAACTATTCGGAGAAATTCACGCCAACGGAAACACTGTGATCCTGGTAACTCACGAAGAAGATATTGCTTCTCATGCACATCGTATCATTCGTCTTCGAGATGGTTTAATTGAAAAAGACTTTACCAAGTAATTAACCCCAACAATAATGCATATTGCTTTACTTACCTGTGAAAATCTACCTGATTTATTGCCGGCTGACCAACAATTGATTCCTTTATTGGCACATCACAATATCAAAGCTGTCCCTGCTGTTTGGGATGATCAGTCAATTGACTGGACACAATTCGATTATTTGGTTTTCCGGAATACTTGGGATTATTTTGAAAAAGAAACAGCATTCAACCATTGGCTCAATCATATAGAAAATTTAGGAATCAAATGCCTGAATTCCATCGATATCATCAAACAAAACAAACACAAGTTTTACTTACGTGAACTGGAAAAAGAAGGAATTAAAATCATCCCTACCCTTTTCATTGACAAAACACCAAATTTAAAACTTCAGGAAATCATCCCTTCTAATTGGAAAAAAGTGGTAATAAAACCAGCTTTTTCGGGTGGCGCTTATCAAACATCGGTTTTTGAAATCCAGGACATTGAAAAGATCAATCAGGAATACCTATCTATTGCTTCAGAAAAAGAGCTTCTATTACAGGAATTCATTCCCGAAATACAATCATTAGGAGAAACTTCTTTTATTTTCTTCAACAAAAAATTCTCCCACTGTGTAAATAAAAAACCAATCAAAGGCGATTTCAGAGTACAGTTACAGTTTGGTGGCCAATATTCTTTAATCAATCCTAATCCGGAATTGATTGCCAAAGCACTGAAAGTTGTCAAAACATTTCAATCAGACCTGCTTTATGCCCGTGTTGACGGAATTATCATGAATGGAGAATTACACCTGATGGAAATTGAATGCATCGAGCCAGACTTATACTTTGCCATGAGTGAAGGTTCCCATGAAAGATTTGTACAAGCAATATTGGAATTAATACAGTAAATTTGTAGTCATTAATCACTTTTTAACGACTAAGTAAAAACCAAAAATGAAAGTCTATACTAAAACCGGCGACAAAGGAACCACAGCACTTTTTGGTGGTACCCGAGTTCCAAAGCATCATATACGCATCGAGAGCTATGGCACTGTTGATGAACTTAATTCCTATATTGGCCTTATTCGCGACCAGGAAATAAATTCCCAATATCAGAATGTCCTGATTGAAGTACAGGATCGTTTGTTTACGCTTGGCGCAGTTTTAGCAACTCCTCCTGAAAAAGAAACTTTAAAAAACGGTCAGCCGAGACTTCAAAACCTTGGAATCACTGAAGCAGACATCGAATATTTAGAAAATGAAATTGACACTATGGAAGAAAGTCTTCCGCCAATGACACACTTTGTACTGCCTGGAGGCCATACTACCGTGTCATATTGTCATATAGCACGTTGTGTATGCCGTCGCGCCGAGCGTTTAGCCACACATTTACATGAGTTAGAACCAACGGATGAGCTTGTTTTGAAGTATCTGAACCGACTTTCTGACTATCTTTTTGTCTTGGCACGGAAGTTGTCACATGATTTGCACGCTCAGGAAGTGCCTTGGATACCAAGAAAATAATCTTTCTGTATTCCAATATCACTATCAAAATGTTAAAAATCCGGAATTTTATTTGGTAATTGGAATTTGCTCAGCAAACGTTCTTAAATTTAACTGAAAATAAATCAAAAAAAACTTGATTTTTTAAGTAGAAAAATTATTTTTGCATAAATTAAAAATTTTACAAAGATGTATTGGACATTAGAATTGGCATCGTATTTAAGTGATGCTCCTTGGCCTGCTACAAAAGACGAATTAATCGACTATGCCATTAGAACCGGTGCTCCTCTAGAAGTAGTAGAAAACCTGCAGTCTATTGAAGATGAAGGTGAGATCTATGAGTCTATGGAAGAGATTTGGCCTGATTATCCAACAGACGAAGATTATCTTTGGAATGAGGATGAATATTAAATCATAAAACCTACTAAAAAAGTCTCATACGAGACTTTTTTTTTGGTTATTTTTACACACATTTAAACAAAACCGTTATGAGTTTCGTAAACAGTATATTAAAAGTTTTCTTAGGCGACAAATCGCAGAATGATGTCAAAGCAATTCAGCCTATTATCAATAAAATAAAATCATTTGAAGGCACTCTTCAATCATTATCAAATGATCATTTACGATTAAAAACCGTTGAATTCAAAGAAAAAATCAAGCAAGCTCGCGCTGAAAAAGACTTAAAAATAGCTTCATTGAAAACAGAAGTGGAAAACATCACTGATGTTGACGCTCGTGAAGACATCTACAACGAAATTGATAAGCTGGAAAAAGAAGCTTACGAAATCTCTGAAAAAACATTAAATGAAATCCTTCCTGAAGCGTTCGCTGTAGTAAAAGAAACGGCTCGTCGTTTTAAAGAAAACACTCAAGTAAGAGTAACTGCTACTGCTAAAGACAGAGAATTTTCTGCAACAAAAGCCTATGTAACTCTTGAAGGAGATCAGGCAGTTTGGGCTAACTCATGGGATGCAGCCGGAAAAGCCATCACTTGGGATATGATCCACTACGATGTACAGATGATTGGTGGTGTGGTTTTACATCAAGGTAAAATTGCCGAAATGCAAACAGGTGAAGGTAAAACTTTAGTTGCAACACTTCCATTATATTTAAACGCATTAACTGGAAACGGAGTACACTTAGTAACTGTGAATGATTACTTGGCAAAACGTGACAGCACATGGAAAGCACCTTTATTCGAATTCCACGGTTTAACCATTGATTGTATCGATAATCACCAACCGAATACTGATGCACGTCGTAAAGCATATGAAGCTGACATTACCTACGGAACAAACAACGAATTCGGTTTTGACTATTTGCGTGATAATATGGCTCATTCACCAAGTGAATTAGTACAACGCAAACACAATTTTGCTATTGTCGATGAGGTCGATTCAGTATTGATTGATGATGCTCGTACTCCTTTGATCATTTCAGGACAGGTAACCGATGGAGACCGTCACGAGTTCAACGAACTAAAACCAAAAATTGAAGACTTAGTTGGAATTCAACGTCAATTAGCTAATGGATTTTTAGCTGAAGCAAAACGTTTGATCAAAGAAGGAAATACTAAAGATGGTGGTTTCCAATTATTGAGAGCACACCGTGCGCTACCTAAAAATAAAGCATTAATTAAATTCCTTTCTGAAGAAGGCGTTAAACAAATTCTTCAAAAAACAGAAAATGAATACATGTCGGATAACAACCGTAAAATGCCACAAGTTGATGAGGCGTTGTACTTTGTTATCGAAGAGAAAAACAATCAGGTGGAATTAACAGAAAGCGGTATCAAAGAACTTTCTAAAAACACTGATGATAAATTCTTTGTACTTCCAGACATCGGAACAGAAATTGCACGCATTGAGAAGCAAGAACTTTCCAAAGAAGAAGAAGCAGAACAAAAAGAAGCTTTATTTGCTGATTTCTCTGTAAAAAGTGAGCGTATTCACACTTTAACTCAGTTATTAAAAGCGTATTCATTATTTGAAAAAGATACTGAATATGTGATTATGGATAATGAAGTGTTAATTGTTGATGAGCAAACAGGACGTATCATGGATGGTCGTCGTTACTCTGACGGATTACACCAAGCTATCGAAGCTAAAGAAAACGTAAAAATCAAAGACGCTACGCAAACCTACGCAACTATTACATTACAGAACTACTTCCGTATGTACAGTAAATTAGGAGGTATGACAGGTACTGCTGTAACTGAAGCGGGAGAATTCTTTGAAATCTATAAATTAGATGTTGTTGAAATACCAACTAACAGAGGTATTTCACGTAAAGACAAGGAAGATTTGATCTACCGTTCGGTACGTGAGAAATTCAACGCAGTAGCGGAAGATGTACAACAATTAGTTGCTGAAGGTCGTCCGGTATTGATTGGTACGACTTCGGTAGAAATTTCGGAAGTATTAAGCCGAATGTTGAAAATGCGTGGTATTCAGCATAATGTATTGAATGCTAAAATGCACAAACAAGAAGCGCAAATTGTTGCTGAAGCGGGTAAACCAGGCGTAGTAACCATTGCTACGAACATGGCAGGTCGTGGTACCGATATTAAATTGACTGACGAAGTAAAAGCGGCAGGTGGTTTAGCGATTATTGGTACGGAGCGTCACGATTCACGTCGTGTAGACCGTCAGTTACGTGGTCGTGCAGGTCGTCAGGGAGATCCGGGAAGCTCACAATTCTATGTATCTTTAGAAGATAACCTAATGCGTTTATTCGGTTCTGACCGTGTGGCAAAAATCATGGACAGAATGGGCTTGAAAGAAGGTGAAGTGATCCAACATTCGATGATGACTAAATCTATCGAAAGAGCGCAGAAAAAAGTAGAAGAAAACAACTTTGGTGTTCGTAAACGTTTATTGGAATACGATGACGTTATGAACTCACAACGTGAAGTAGTATACAAACGTCGTCGTCACGCTTTGAATGGTGAACGTTTGAAACTGGATATTGCCAACATGATTTATGACGTATCTGAAAACATTGCAGAGAAAAACAAGTTGAGCAAGGACTTCAAGAATTTCGAATTCGAATTGATTCGTTATTTATCGATTACCTCTCCTATTACAGAAGCTGATTTCAACAGATTAACGGAAATAGCTATTGCAGGTACGGTTTACAGAGCTGCAATGGAATATTACCAAGCGAAAAATGAAAGAGACGCAAGAGAAGCATTCCCGATCATCAGAAACGTTTATGAAAATCCTGGAAATCAATTTGAAAGAATCATTGTTCCTTTCACAGATGGTATCAAAACATTGAATGTAGTTACTGATCTTAAGAAAGCATACGATTCGCAAGGCGCACAGTTAGTGGCTGATTTCGAAAAGAACATCACTTTAGCTATTGTGGATGATGCATGGAAGAAACATTTACGTAAAATGGACGAATTGAAACAATCGGTTCAATTAGCGGTTCATGAGCAAAAAGATCCATTATTGATTTATAAATTTGAAGCCTTCAACCTATTCAAAAACATGTTGGATGGTATCAATAAAGAA
>DATEDY010000224.1:0-3686 GCA_035281405.1 Flavobacterium sp. | reverse complement strand
ATCTTATCCGGTAAAGGAACCGAAGCCCAAAACAATGTGGTTTGTGCTAATGCAGGAATGGCCATTGCTACGGTTAAAAACATTCCGATAACGGAAGGAATTGCATTAGCAAAGGAAAGTCTGCTAAGTGGAAAAGGATTGGAAAAGTTGAAAAAATTACAGAGGTTGAGTTATGAATTATAAGTTATGAATTATGAGTTATACGTTTTGATGGCTCCACAACAGACAATGGAGGCTCAACAAGCGGCAACATTGACTTCACAACAGACACTAGAGGTTCAACAAGCGGTAACATTGGTTCAACAACAGACACTAGAGGCTCAACAAGCGGCAACATTAGCTCAACAACAGACACCAGAGGCTCCACAAGCAGCAATATTGATTCCACAACAGGCAACTGAGGCTCAACAAGCGGCAATATTGGCTCAACAAACAACAGTGAATACTACTATTTAAAAAAAAGACATCATGACCATACTAGATAAAATAATAGCAGATAAAAAGAGAGAAGTTCAACTCAAGAAACAGCTGATTCCGTTTGCACAATTGGAAAATTCAGTGCTGTTTGGAGCGAGAACACAATCCTTAAGCAAAAACCTACGTAACAATCTGACAGGAATTATTGCCGAACACAAACGTCGTTCACCGTCAAAGTCGGTAATTAATAATGCGTTTTCGGTTGAAGAAGTAGTTACCGGCTATCAAAATGCAGGCGCTTCGGGGATTTCAGTTTTAACTGACGGAAAATATTTCGGAGGATCCTTAGACGATTTAATTTTGGCCAAAGCTTCGGTAAACATCCCATTACTTCGAAAAGAATTCATCATTGACGAATATCAGATTCTGGAAGCAAAAGCCTTTGGTGCCGATGCCATCTTACTGATTGCCGCAGTATTAACGCGAAACGAAATCAAACAACTTTCTGAATTTGCCCATTCTCTTGGTTTAGAAGTTTTGTTGGAAGTCCACAATAGAGAAGAACTCGAAAAATCAGTCATGCCCAGCTTGGATATGATTGGCGTGAACAACCGCAGTTTAAAAACCTTTGAAGTGAGTTTGGATACCAGCAAAGTACTGGCGAGTTATATTCCGGATGAGTTTGTAAAAGTCTCCGAAAGCGGAATTGGTTCAATAAACGCCATTGCCGAATTACAGCAATTCGGTTACCAGGGATTTTTAATTGGCGAGCATTTCATGAAAACCGAAAACCCGGGAAAAGCAGCAAAAGAGTTTATCACTGTTCTAATTTCTTAAGCTATGAAAGTAAAAATATGCGGAATGAAACACGAAGAAAACATTCAGGAAGTAGCCCAATTACATCCTGACTACATGGGATTTATCTTTTATGAAAAATCCCCGAGATACTTCAATGGATACCTTCCTATTCTGCCACAACCCACACAAAAAATCGGCGTTTTTGTAGATGCTTATTTAGACGACATACTGGACAAAGTACGTCGGTATAATTTGCAATTTGTTCAGTTACACGGCAATGAAACACCTGATTTTTGCAAACTGTTCCAGCAAACAGATGCCAAAGTCATCAAAGTATTTTCGGTAGATAATACCTTCGACTTTGAAGTTATTAAACCTTATGAAAATGTTTGCGATTACTTTCTGTTTGACACCAAAGGAGAAAAACCCGGCGGTAACGGAACCCCATTTAATTGGCAGCTTTTAAGTCATTATACCTCAACAAAACCATTCTTCCTGAGCGGAGGCATTGGTTTAGAAGACATCGAAGCCATCAAAAAACTGAATGTACCTATTCATGCCATAGATGTAAACAGCAAATTTGAAACAGAACCCGGAATTAAAAATGTGAGCAACTGCAAAGAGCTGATTGTTTCTTTACATTCCAACAACTAAATTCCAACTAACAGACTCATAACTCATAATTTATAACTCATAACTTCTTAAAAATGCAATATCAAGTTAATAATCAAGGATTCTACGGAGAGTTTGGAGGCGCTTTCATTCCCGAAATGCTCTATCCCAATGTAGAAGAATTACGCCAGCAATACCTTGACATCATAGCTACAGCCGAGTTTCAGGAAGCGTTCCATCAATTACTGAAAGACTATGTGGGTAGACCTACTCCGCTTTATTTTGCCGAGCGTTTATCAGCCAAATACAATACAAAAATCTATTTAAAGAGAGAAGACTTGTGCCATACCGGTGCGCATAAAATCAACAATACCATTGGTCAGATATTATTGGCTAAACGCTTGGGAAAAACACGCATCATTGCCGAAACAGGAGCCGGTCAGCACGGTGTGGCCACAGCAACCGTTTGTGCATTGATGGGTTTGCAATGTATTGTTTATATGGGCGAAATAGATATTGAGCGTCAGGCGCCGAATGTAGCCCGAATGAAAATGCTCGGAGCTGAAGTACGCCCCGCCACATCAGGTTCCAAAACTTTAAAAGATGCTACCAACGAAGCCATCAGAGATTGGATTAACAACCCGGTTGATACTTTTTACATTATAGGTTCGGTGGTTGGACCACATCCATATCCCGATATGGTAGCTAAATTCCAAAGCATCATTTCCAAAGAAATCAGAACGCAATTACAAGAAAAAGAAGGCAAAGAAAATCCAGATTATGTGATTGCCTGTGTGGGCGGCGGAAGCAATGCCGCAGGAGCCTTCTATCATTTTCTTGATGAAGAAAACGTGAAACTGATTGCGGTAGAAGCGGCAGGAAAAGGAATAGATTCAGGGGAAAGTGCAGCCACTTCGGTACTAGGAAAAATAGGCATTATACATGGAAGTAAAACCTTGCTGATGCAATCTGAAGACGGACAAATAACCGAACCTTACTCCATTTCTGCAGGATTGGACTATCCGGGAGTTGGTCCTTTGCACGCCCATTTACATGCTACCGAAAGAGCACAATTCATGGCTATTACCGATGATGAAGCTATGGAAGCCGGGTTGAATTTATGCAAAACTGAAGGCATTATTCCCGCAATTGAAAGCTCACATGCTTTAGCTGTTTTAGACCAAAGAAGATTTGAAGCAGATGCCGTAGTAGTCATCAACTTATCCGGCCGTGGCGACAAAGATTTGAATACTTATATAAACTATTTTGACTTTTAAATTAACCGCAAAGAGTGCAAAGTATTACGCAAAGAACGTAATAAAAGCTTTGCAAACATTGCAGTAAAAAACACTAAAAAAATGAGCAGAATACATACCAAATTACGAGAAGATAAAAAGCTGGTTTCCGTCTATTTTACGGCAGGATTTCCCAACCTCAACGACACTGTTCCCACCATTCAAACCTTAGAAAAAAGCGGTGTGGATATGATCGAGATCGGTTTACCTTTCAGTGATCCGTTAGCCGATGGACCGACCATACAAGAAAGTTCTACCATCGCTTTAGAGAACGGAATGACTACAAAACTGCTTTTTGAACAGCTGCAAAACATTCGGGAAACGGTGACAATTCCATTAATTATCATGGGGTATTTCAATCCGATTTTACAGTTTGGAGTAGCAGATTTTTGTCAAAAATGTGCCCAAGTTGGCATCGACGGATTGATCATCCCAGACCTTCCGATAGCAACTTTTGAAGAAGAATACAAAGCCATTTTTGAACGCTATCATCTTAAAAATATCTTCCTGATTACACCACAAACATCGGAAGAACGCATCCGAAAAATTGATACTATTTCAGAC
>DATEDY010000223.1:0-4736 GCA_035281405.1 Flavobacterium sp. | reverse complement strand
AGTAATTTCCAAACGTTGAATGATCCGAAGTTCAAAAACCCACAAAGAAACAACTTAAGGGTTTTATTAGGTTCTTCTGTAATCGACAAAGGAAATCCGGTTGCATTAGTTCCCAGAGACGCAGATAATATCCTGAGATCTGTGACCACTCCTGATTTGGGTGCTTATCATCATTTGAATGAATAACTAGACAAACTTCAGTATATAAAAAATCCCGCTTAAAGGCGGGATTTATATTTATATGTAATTCAGCTTTAGAAAACAAACATCGCTCTTTCGCTCATCATGTCGTTTACTTCATCAGCAACTTGTTCTAATATTTCTTCGTTAGTGTGATTCATCAATACACGATCGATTAAATCCACAACCGTTTCCATATCTGCTTCCACCAAACCACGCGTTGTGATTGCCGGAGTTCCCACACGGATACCTGAAGTAACAAAAGGTGATTTATCATCAAATGGTACCATGTTTTTATTTACGGTGATTTCTGCTTTTACCAGAGCATTTTCAGCTTCTTTACCAGAAATGTTTTTATTGCGTAAATCGATTAGCATCATGTGATTGTCTGTACCACCGGAAATAATGTTGTAACCTCTTTTCACGAATGCATCTGCCATTGCTTTAGCATTTTTCTGAACCTGAACAGCATACGTAAAGAACTCATCCGACAAACATTCGCCGAAAGCCACTGCTTTAGCTGCAATGATATGCATTAAAGGTCCACCTTGATTTCCAGGAAAAACTGACATATCCAATACATGCGACATCATTCTGATTTCTCCTTTTGGTGTTGTTAAACCCCAAGGATTTTCGAAATCTTTACCCATCATGATCATACCACCACGAGGACCACGTAATGTTTTGTGTGTAGTAGTCGTTACAATATGGCAGTGAGGAATTGGGTCATTCATTAAACCTTTAGCAATTAAACCTGCAGGGTGAGAGATATCAGCGATTAAAATAGCACCAACAGAATCAGCAATTTCACGGAAACGTTTGAAATCCATATCACGAGAATATGCCGAAGCACCTGCAATGATCATTTTTGGTTGTTCTTTTGTAGCAATCTCTTGAATTTTATCGTAGTTCAACACTCCCGTTTCAGCATCAACACCATAGAAAACCGGGCTGTATAATTTACCTGAAAAGTTCACCGGAGAACCGTGAGTCAAGTGACCACCGTGTGACAAATCAAAACCTAAGATTTTATCTCCCGGCTTTAAACAAGCAGCAAAAACAGCAGTATTTGCTTGTGAACCAGAGTGAGGTTGTACATTTACATACTCAGCACCGAAAAGTGCTTTTGCTCTGTCGATAGCGATTTGTTCCACAACATCCACTACCTCACAACCACCATAGTATCTTTTTCCAGGATAGCCTTCAGCGTACTTATTAGTTAAACATGAACCGGCAGCTTCCATCACTTGGTCGCTTACAAAATTCTCAGAAGCAATAAGCTCAATCCCATGAATCTGTCTGTCTTGCTCGTCAAGAATTAAATCAAAAATTTGTTCGTCGCGTTGCATTTTTATTATTTTTTGTTAAATACCCGTCAAAAGTACAAAAAGTGTTTGGTATAATCCCAATAGAAACTATATTTGAACTATCAAAACAACATATTATCACAAAAAAATATATTATGCCTATAACTGCTAACAACCCAAACAGAAAATCATGGTTAGAAATTACTTCCGATAGTGATTTCCCCATTCAAAACATTCCCTTTGGTGTGTTTTTAACCAAAGAAAATATAGTAACTGTAGGGACGCGTTTAGGGAATTTTGCCATTGATTTGGGCGCATTACAACAGTTAGGTTATTTTGAAGAAATTGAATTGACGGATGATGTTTTCTTACAAGACACTTTAAACGATTTTATTTCTGACGGAAAGAAAACATGGCGATTGGTTCGTAACCGCATTGCAGAGATTTTTGATGCGGAAAACCCCGCTTTAAGAGATAACAAAAAACACCGTGATGTCGTTATTTTCAAAATGGAAGATGTTGAAATGCAACTTCCTGTTTTCATTGGAGATTACACCGACTTTTATTCAAGCAAAGAACATGCAACAAACGTAGGCAAGATGTTCCGTGATCCGGAAAATGCTTTATTACCAAACTGGTTGCACATTCCGGTAGGTTACCATGGAAGAAGTTCAACGATTGTGCCCTCAGGTATCCCTGTTCACCGTCCGATGGGACAAACTATGCCCGCAGATGCAACAGCACCGGTATTTGGTCCGTCACGATTAGTGGATTTTGAATTGGAAACCGCTTTCATTACTACTGATGCTAACATCATGGGTGAAAACATTCCGGTGAACGAAGCAGAGGATTATATCTTCGGAATGGTATTACTGAATGACTGGAGTGCTCGTGATATCCAGAAATGGGAGTATGTGCCGCTGGGGCCATTCTTAGCCAAAAACTTCGCATCGTCCATCTCTCCTTGGATTGTAACCATGGATGCATTGGAGCCTTTCCGTTGTGCACAGCCAAAGCAGGAACCGACTCCACTTCCCTATTTACAACAAAAAGGAGATCATGCATTCGATATTAACCTACAAGTTGCCATTACACCGGAAGGTGGAGAAGAAACTGTAGTGTGTGATTCCAATATGAAATACATGTACTGGACGATGAGTCAGCAACTGGCACATCATACCATCAATGGCTGTCGAATCAATTCGGGAGACATGATGGGCTCGGGAACCATTTCAGGACCAACAGAAAACTCTTTCGGGTCGATGTTAGAATTGACTTGGGGCGGTAAAAACCCAATCCAGATGAAAGATGGCTCTGAACGTAAATTCATCAATGACGGTGATACGGTAATCATGAGAGGTTATTGTCAGAACAACGAAGTAAGAATTGGTTTCGGAGAAGTTTCAAGTAAATTATTACCACCGATACCTACAAAATAAAATTTATAAATAAAAGCTCCGTTCCGACGGAGTTTTTTGTTTTAGCCCCGATGGAAGCGGCATCCTTTTTGTTATACAAAATTTGTATAACAAAAAGATATAGCGTACAGCGGGAAATAGCTCCCAAAACTATATATTTGTCAAAATTTCAATTTTATGAAAAAAATTACGATTCTACTTTTATCGATTTCATTTTTAATTAGTTGCAGCGGTGTTAAAAGAACCCAATCTTTGTTAAGTGACGGAAATTATGATGCTGCGATTAACCGTTCAATCGAATCTTTAAAAACCAACAAAGCTTCAAAAGGCAAGCAAGATTATGTTTATTTGTTAGAAGAAGCTTATGCAAAAGCCAAAGATCGTGACTTGCGTGAGGTGGAAATGCTACAGAAAGATGGCAATCCTGCGAATCTTGAGAAGATTTACAATAAATATTTACAACTGAACAACCGTCAGGAGCGAATCCGACCGTTATTGCCGTTACCGCTATTACAGGAAGGGCGCAATGCGATTTTTCCTTTTGATGATTATTCTTCGCAAATTGTAAAAACACGTGAAGCTTTGTCGAAATATCTTTATGACAATTCGAAAGCCTTAATGAAGCAAAACGATAAAATGAGTTATCGTAAGGCATATGATGATTTTGGCTATCTGAACGAAATTAATCCGGGATACAAGGACATTAAGAATTTGATGGATGAGGCGCATTTTAAAGGAACCGACTTTGTACATGTATATACTAAAAACGAAACCAACATGGTTATTCCAGCCCGTTTGCAGAATGACTTGTTAGATTTCAGTACGTTTGGATTGAATGACAAATGGACGGTATACCATAACAATCGTCAAAAAGATATTAAGTATGATTTTGCGATGATTGTGAATTTCAGAAACATCAACATTTCTCCTGAGCAAATCAAAGAGCGTGAGTTCATAAAGGAAAAACAGATTGCCGATGGCAAAAAACCTGTATTGGACGCTCAGGGAAATCCGGTTAAAGATGCGCAGGGCAATACGGTAATGGTTGACAATATGAAAACTGTTCGCGCAACCATTTATGAATTCAAACAATTCAAAGCATGTCAGATTACGGCTAAAATTGATTATATCGATTTCAGAACCAATCAATTAATAGACGCATTCCCATTATCGAGCGAGTATGTTTTTGAATATATCTATGCGAATTATAATGGTGACAAAAATGCTTGTGACAGTGATTATTTGCAGTATTTTGGTCGCAGAGCTACTCCATTCCCAAGTAACGAACAAATGGTGTATGACTCGGGTGAAGATTTAAAAGCCAAGTTGAAAAGTATTATTACCCGAAATAAATTCAGAAGGTAAGCAACATAAAAAAAGCTCTGATTTCTCAGAGCTTTTTTTATGCTTATTTTTTTACGACTAACCTGAATCCTTCACCGTGGATGTTCAAGATTTCCACATTAGTATCTGATTTCAGGTATTTACGCAATTTAGCGATATACACGTCCATACTTCTTGACGTGAAGTAGTTATCGTCTCTCCAGATTTTTGTTAGCGCTAATTCTCTAGGCATCAAATCATTTTCGTGTAATGCCAGCATTTTCAGCAATTCATTTTCTTTAGGTGACAATTTGATTGGCTCGTCACCAGGAAAAGTCAAAAAGCGCAATTTAGAGTTCAAATGGAACTTACCGATTTCAAATTCGAATTTAGCCACATCTGCTTTTACTTCAGAAGCTTTACGTTGGATGATTGCTTTGATTTTCATCAATAACACTTCTGAATCAAAAGGTTTATTCAAATAATCATCGGCACCAACCTTATAACC
>DATEDY010000222.1:0-4590 GCA_035281405.1 Flavobacterium sp. | reverse complement strand
TTTTGAAGTGAAGAAAGGAGAAACATTAGCCATTATTGGCCGAACCGGTTCCGGAAAATCCACTTTACTTTCATTAATTGGGAGATTATATGATCCATCTGAAGGCCAAATTCTAATCGACGGAATGGATTTGAGAGAAGTTAATTTAAAAGCACTGCGTGACAGCATCGGAACCGTTCCACAAGATGCCTTTCTGTTTTCTGAAACCATAAAAAACAATATTAAGTTTGGCAAAGAAGACGCAACTGATGATGAAGTTATCCAAGCTGCCAAATATGCCGCAATACACGACAACATCATCGCTTTTAAAGAGCGTTATGACACTATATTAGGAGAAAGAGGCATTACACTTTCAGGCGGCCAAAAGCAACGTGTATCGATTGCAAGAGCTTTAATCAAAAATCCAGAGATTTTATTACTAGATGATTGTTTATCAGCCGTTGACACTGAAACTGAGGAAGAAATCCTAAACAATCTTGAGGTAGTTTGCGCAGGAAAAACCACAATTATTGTAAGCCACCGTGTATCCTCTGCTAAAAATGCAGACAAAATTATCATTCTGGAAGATGGTAAAATTGCACAACAAGGCACTCATAATCAATTAGTAAACCAAGAAGGTTATTACAAAGAGTTATATTTGAAACAAATTGCCGAAAAAGAATTGCAATAAATTGTTGTTTTGTACTATTTTTTTTTTCAAATTTGGAAAAATAAACAACCAATTATATTGATAGAATGAATAGGAACGAAAATGACATGTTAGAAAAGGAAGAAATCTTTTCTAAAGTATTAAGAGCCGGCAGAAGAACATATTTTTTTGATGTACGTTCAACAAAAGCTGATGATTATTATATCACAATAACAGAAAGTAAGAAGTTCACTGAAGAAGATGGATCTTTTCACTTTAAGAAGCACAAAATCTATTTATACAAAGAGGATTTTGCAGCTTTCAGAGATATTTTAGATGAAATGACTGATTTTGTTTTAAGCCAAAAAGGTGAAGAAGTAATTTCAGAAAGACATCAGAGAGATTTCAAAAAAGAATATCTATCTGAAAAAGATCAAAACGAATCAAGAAATAACTTTACCGATATCGATTTTGACGATATTTAAAATATAAGTTAGTTCAAAAGATATTAACTAAAGCCCGGATTTTAACTCCGGGCTTTTATATTTACCCTACACGAAGTCCGTTTTCTACTTTTATATCGCTTGTAAGCAACACAATATCATTTTCCGTCCCAACCGAACCCAAAACCAAACATTCGCTTCTAAATGGCCCTATTTGCTTCTTAGGGAAATTCACCACTGCAATAATCTGTTTTCCTTCTAAATCACTTTTAGCATAACGTTTGGTAATTTGTGCCGAGGATTTTTTAATTCCTAATTCAGAACCAAAATCAATCGTAAGTTGATAAGCCGGTTTACGTGCTTCCGGAAAATCATTTACCTCAATAATAGTTCCTACCCGCATTTCCACTTTTTCGAAATCGTCCCAAGTAATAATCTGTTGTTCCATAAAATATGATAATAAAAAAGTCCCGATTGCTCGGGACTTTAAATATATTTAAAACTTCTGATTATTTGTTTAATTCAGCGTGTCTTTTTTCGATTTCTTCTTTATCCTTTTTAGATAAAGTATCCACCAATACCGGAGTAGCAATGAATAATGAAGAGTAAGTACCTACTACGATACCAACTAACATAGCGAAGATAAATCCTCTGATTGACTCACCACCAAACACGAACATGATAGCTAATACCAAGATCATTGTTAATGATGTATTGATTGTTCTTGACAACGTAGTGTTAATTGAATCATTTACGATATGATTGAAATCACCTTTAGTTTTTCCGGCAATGAATTCACGAATTCTATCGAATACAATTACAGTATCATTCATCGAGTAACCGATTACTGTCAAAATCGCTGCAATGAAATGCTGATCCATTTCCATATGGAAAGGCATGATTTTATACAATAAAGAGTACAAACCTAATACGAAGATAACATCGTGAGCAACCGCAGCTAATGCTCCTAATGAATATCCTAACTTACGGAAAGACACCACTAAGTATAAAGCTACCACTAACATCGCTCCAATAACAGCCCAAAAAGAGTTTGTTTTGATATCGTTAGAGATTGCAGCACCTACTTTTGAACCAGATAATAATCCTAAAGATTTACCTTCATATAACGTGATGAATTTCTCATAAGACATTCCAGGAAAATGTTTAGATAATCCTTGGTATAACATTTTATTTACTTCTTCATCAACAGCAACTCCTTCAGCCTCGATTTTATATTTTGTTGTAATTCTCAATTGATCTGAATTACCAAAAACCTTAGCTTCAGTAGGCACCTGATAAATAGCAGATAATTCTTCAGAGATTACAGACGGCTCAATTGGTTTGTCAAATTTAACCTGGAACGTTCTACCTCCAACAAAATCAACACCTTCGTCTAATCCGTTTATGAAGAAGATTGAAATTAAACTCACCACAGTAACTGTTAAAGAGAAACCATAAGAGAATTTTTTCACTTTCAAGAAGTCGAAATTATATCCAGTAAACCAGTTTTTAGACCACGGATTAGTGAATGACAAATTAACACCATTAGCAACCGCTCTATCTAATAACATTCTTGTAATAAAGATTGATGTAAAAAGAGAAGTAACAATACCGATTAATAATGTAGTAGCGAAACCTTTGATCGGTCCAGTACCAAACATATACAAGATAGCACCAGTCAATACGTGTGTTACGTTCGCATCAATAATTGAACGCATTGCACCTGTCCAAGAGAATGATTTTTTAACCGCCTCACCTAAACTCAATCCATGACGTAATTCTTCTTTTGCCCTTTCATAGATAATAATGTTCGCATCTACAGCAGTACCTAATGTTAAAACGATACCTGCAATACCTGGCAATGTTAATACAGCACCTAAACTTGCTAAGATTCCGAATAAGAACAACAAGTTAACAATTAATGCTAAGTTAGCATACCAACCCGCTTTACCATAGTAAACAATCATCCATAATGATACTAATAACAATCCAACTAAAGCTGAAGTTGTTCCATTATCAATCGCTTTTTGTCCTAATGACGGACCTACAACTTCTGATTGAACGATTTCTGCAGCAGCAGGTAATTTACCAGCACGTAAAACGTTAGCTAAGTCTTTCGTCTCTTCCACTGTAAACGCTCCTGAAATTTCAGAACGTCCACCTGCGATTGGTCCGCTAGACACACCTGGAGCAGAATAAACTGTATTATCTAATACAATTGCAATATTACTTTGTTGTGTATAAGCTCTTCCTGTTAACTCTTCCCAAACTTTAGCACCTGTTCCATTCATTTGCATAGTAACAGATGGCTTACCCATTTGGTCAAATGAATCTTTTGCATCAACTAAAACGCTTCCGCTCATTGGAGGAGTATTGGTTCTGTTTCCTTTTAAAGCATACATTTCAACAGCAACAGCCTCATCATCTTTTGCCTTACCGTATACAAATTTAACATCAGCTAAATTTGAAGGTAATAATGACTTAATATCTTGTCTCTTTAAAAAAGTATTAACAGCAGCAGTATCTTTAATAGCTACCATCCCTAAAATTGGCCCACCATTTGGAGAAGGAACTAATTTTTCAAATAAAGGATTATTTCCTTTTGCCGCACCAGCCGAATCTTTAGCCGCTTTATTTACTAATAATGCTTCAACACCATCTTTAGCTTTCTCAGCAGCAGCAGCTACTGGAGCTTTTTCTGTCTTCTTTAAAGCCTCGTTTACTGTCATTAAGTAGTTTCCTACTTCTTCTACTTTATAAGTTTCCCAGAACTCTAATTGCGCTGTAGATGATAATAATTTTTTAGCACGATCCACATCTTTAGCACCTGGCAATTCCACCAAGATACGTCCAGTATTTCCTAACTTAACAATGTTAGGCTGAGTAACACCAAATTTGTCGATACGCTCACGTAATACGCCGAAAGCACTTTCAACAGACTCATCAACTTTCTTATTGATAACTGCTTTTACTTTACTGTCAGACATGTTGAAATTGATTTCTTCCGCTAAGTTCTTGTTACCAAAAACATCCGGAGAAGACAATTTTGTATTCGTTCCAGCTGAAGCTGCTTCAAAAGCATCATAAAAAGCATCTAAATACGATTGATTCCCTTGTTGGTTTCTCTTAGCATCTGCCAAAGCTTTGTTGAAAACCGGGTTTGCTGAATTGTTCGCCAAACCTTTCAATACGTCCTTAACAGAAATTTGAAGAGTAACGTTGATACCTCCTTCTAAGTCAAGACCTTTATTGATTTGTTTGTCGGCCACTTCATTGTAAGTGAAATCAGTAAATCCTAAGTTAAATACTTTTTGTTTACCAATTGAATCAAGATATTTAATTTCTTTCTCCTGATTTCCATTTGCAAATGCTTTTGCTTCACCTTTAACTTTATTAGCTACAAAAGTGAATGTAAGCTGATAAATACTTACGATAGCAAATAAAATTGCAAAAAATTTAATAAGTCCTCTATTCTGCATTCTTTGTAAAAATTAATTAATTCTTTATTTGGTTTTTGGT
>DATEDY010000221.1:0-2877 GCA_035281405.1 Flavobacterium sp. | reverse complement strand
ACTTACGCAGTAGACTGGGACTCGCCAACACTTGGAGATACAACTCCGGATTCGTATACGGTTCAAATCGGACCGGAAGGATACACAGTTGACAGTCCCGCTGCAATTCAGACTTATGCAAATCTTACAGGTAACAACGCTACATTAACAGGCTTGACACCTAATACGGTTTATGATTTTTATATTAAATCGGTTTGTAGTCCCACAGATGCTTCCGTTTGGTATGGACCATTCAAAATAATGACGGAGTTTACTGCCGTAAGCCCAACATATTCCGAGAATTTTGATTCTGCTGCCTCATTCCTTTTCGTAGGATGGTCACGTTCCGGAGGATCAAGTAGTTCATTGTGGAGAACCTATACTTCAGGGCCAAACGCATTTACACAAAGCGGACAGTATTCTATTTATTCGCCAATTGAACCGGCAATCAATACTCCGGCTAATGCTTTCGCATACACAAGAAAGATGAATCTTTTGGCTGGCCAAAATTATAAAGTAAGTTACTATCCAAGAACATTTATCGGGGCCGGTGTTACTTTAAATGGAAATATGGAGGTTTTACTAACGCCTAATACAGATTATACAAACACAGCAACGCATGTGCAAATTGCTTCAAGAAATGTAGTTGGACAAACTACTTTCTCAACAATGTATGAAGAGGCTTTTACTGTGCCCTCAAATGGGGTTTACCGTGTCGGTTTTAAGAATGGTGTTACAAGAACTGCAGGTGCTGCAACTTCTTACTTGATGTTGGATACTGTGGTGATTTCTACAATGCTTTCTGTTGACGATTTTAATGCCTCAGGTTTGTCGATGTTCCCAAATCCGGTATTGGATCATGTTTCCATTGCTAATAATAATGACGTGCAAATCAGTACATACGCTGTGGTAGATTTGAACGGAAGAACATTAGTTACTAAAAAATATGATGCAAACAGCAATTTAATTGACTTAACCAACTTGAAGAAAGGAATCTACTTCATTCAATTGGAAACCGAAAAAGGAATCTTATCTAAAAAAATTAGTAAAGAATAGAGTTGGGTTGTATTAGCCGTCTCGAAAGAGACGGCTATCTTATTTGCCTATTTTAAATAGTAAAGACAAAAATTAAGTAATGCTTCGCAACAAAATCCTTATTGGAAATTGGAATTGATTTGTCCTGTTTTTTCGTTTCTAGAAAGTAAATTGGGGTACCATTTGATCGAATAATTCAATATCTAATTTCATTGCTTTAAAGTTATTTGTTGCAATTTTTAAGTGTAGAAAATCACCCAAATCGGGTGATTTTTTTCATTATAGAAATCGATACATTTGAAATCTTTACTTAAATTATTTTTTATGAAACTAGAAAACTTTAAAAACAAAATGGAAGCGTCTATTTTGCGAAAATCAGAGTTAAATCACATTGTAGGTGGTGAGTATGGTGATGTGGATTGGGCATTTTGGGGGAGTTATTTCTCGGGTAATCTAACAGCACACCAACTAGGACGTTCAGTAGGAGCAACAATTGCTAATACCCTCCCATGATTTAAAATAGAATTAAAATTAAAATCAAGTGCAAGTATTTTACTTGTACTTGATTTTTTATTTTTGCCCAATGAAAGTTGTATTAATAGAAGATTACGAAATTTTAAGAAATTCCCTGAAAGATATTATCAATCAGGAAGATGGATATGAAGTGATAGGTGATTTCGAATCCTATGAAATGGCGCTGCCGCTAATCAAAGAATTGGCTCCTGATATTCTCCTGACCGACATTACTTTGCCTGGAATTAACGGCATTGAAGGAATTAAACAAGTAAAACAAATACTGCCGCACTTAGCCATTATTGTGGTGTCAATACATGAAAACTCTCAGTATGTTTTTGATGCATTGTGTGCTGGTGCCGTAGGGTATCTTACTAAAAACTCCGGAAAACAGAAAGTAATAGAAGCTTTGAATCAACTAAAGTTAGGCGGAGCTCCTATGAGCGTAAATATCGCCCGTATGGTAGTGGAATCGTTTCAGCAAAAGAGGCACAATGATTTAACCCAACGTGAAAATGAAGTGTTGAACCTCTTGTCTCAAGGGAAAAGTTACGCTTCAATTGCAGATGTTTTGTGCCTAAGCGTGAACACAATCAAAACACACGTGAAAAATATATATGAAAAGCTCCAGGTGAGCAGCAAAGAGGAATTGATCAACAGGAAGTTTTTTTAACTACATTTTCAGGTAAAACTCCTTTGTTAATTCAATATATTCAGGAGTATAGTCATGACGCCCAATTTCTATAACTAATTCATCTATTAAAGGGGTTTGCTGGATTCTGGTAAAGGCGAGTAAACTCCTTTTGATTTCTGCAGTAGGCGTCCCTTTTACTCGAGTAATTTTCAAAGGAAATAATTGGCTGTCCTGGCAAAGTGCAATGATTTTTTCTTCTTCCTTAAAAGGAACAATCAATGCAAAAATACCCTGATCCGATAAAAAGAAATCAGCGGCTTCTACTAATTCTTCAAAAGGAAGGGAATCTTCAAAACGAGCATTGTCACGTTGATCATCACCTGATTTGTATTCATCAGTATAAAAAGGCGGATTGGAAACAATGAGGTCAAACTCTTCTTCTACTTCTTCAACAAATTCATCCAATCCGGCATGGTAACAATACAAACGGTCATTCCAAGGAGAGTTTTCAAAATTTTCGGTAGCCTGCTCATAAGCATCATCGTCAATTTCAATAGCATCAATCTGTTCGGCATTACTGCGCTGGGCTAACATTAAAGCAATGAGTCCGGTTCCGGTTCCGATGTCGAGTATGGAATAGGGATTGTTGATAAGGGGTGTCCAAGCACCTAATAAAACACCATCAGTGCCGACTTTCATCGCGCAACGGTCTTGTT
>DATEDY010000220.1:0-2417 GCA_035281405.1 Flavobacterium sp. | reverse complement strand
TTCTGCGGAAGCGGATATAAGCGAGAATTTGTCCAATTGTTCGTTTAAGGGCACATTACCGAATACTGTGATTCCGAAGACAGCGATGGCATAGACCAGAGTGGCGGCCAACAAAAAGTAAAACGAAGAGGACATTCCGTTTCGGTATTGTAAATAGGTTGTGATGAGAAACAGTACTAAGCTCCCCATGAAGCTTGCGAAGAAAAGCGGGTTTTGAATGGCCTTGTTGATGGATTGAAACGCCTCGAGGTATTTTGCATCGGAGAGATTGCCCAAGCCCTGATTGACAGCACAGCTGAAGCCATAGAAAAGCCCGGCAATTAAACCGGTTGCTATGATAGTGAGTATTTGGAAAAGAAGTAAAGCACTCATGTTGGTTTTCATGGATTGGTTAGTTGTTTGTGGTTTGTGAATTTAGGACAAAAATGCCAAATATTCCAATTTATGTGAATGATGGAATTTATCTCAAAAATTATGTAAAAAGCTTTTAATCAATTCGAAATACCTTTACTGTAACCAAAAAATAATTTTATTAATTTAAATCTTCTTTTTATGTCATTAGTTACTGTATTATTCGTATTAATTATTGTTGGTGTCCTTCTTTGGCTTGTAAATACTTATATTCCTATGGATGCTACCATCAAAAAAATATTCAACATTGTTGTAGTTGTAGTTGTTATTATTTGGCTTCTTAAAGTATTCGGGTTATTTGATAATTTGATGAAAGTCACTGTATAGCTAGATAATTACTGATGTTTGTTTCAAATTTTACATCCCCGTCCAATATAAGAAGGATTTTGAAGAGAAGGAGCGCGGTCATGGATTTCATGTTTGTGGTTTCATGAATTAAAATTGAATAGCCAGTTTATGTACACATTTAGTTCTTTAAACTCTTCATTAGACTTGAAACTTCATTATAGTTAGTAAGATTGTCCAGAACGTATTCGTCTTCATTAAAGCTGATTCCTCGTCCTGCAAAAAGTTCCTGGGGTTTTCCCAAGATGATATAACCGGTATTGTTTCCGGAGTTTTCATATGTGATTGTTTGCAAGTCTGTCAAAAGTTTAGATTTTAAGATTCTATTATTTTGATAAAACAGAACACGTTTGTTAGTGATAATATAAATAGACTTTGTATTGGCATATCTTTTAAAAACTGCATTCAGGACAGTGGTAACAATTGCAATTACAAAAAGTAAAAAAACCAAGCCACCATTTACTATAGCAATAATTGACATACACATAAAAAAGAGTATAAAAAGTAATTTGAACGTATCATTTGCATGAAGCATTATCCCTTTTTTAGGAGTTACGATCATTACTATTTCTTCATTATCACTTAGAATGTGTTGGTATGACATATATTGACTTTTGACTGTTTAATTAATTGAAATGGTAATGTATCTTAGTTATTGGGACAGTCGACGGGAGTTACTTTTCTTCTATTACTTTATACCTTTTATCTTCGATAAACAATTCATTTGGTGTTGCATTATCGGGGAATTCGAAGAGGATCTTTTTCTTGATCTCCTCATTTGGTTTAAGTATTACGGTTGTTTTGCGCAATGAAGGCAGGAAAGTTACAAAACGATACAGGCTGTCTTTTTCTGTAGAGAGATACACGTCGTAAAAATCAAAGCGGCAATCCTTTTGTCCTTCATTTTTAAGTGTAAGTTGCAGTTTTACCAGTTTCATTCCTTCCAATGCATCAATGGGTACTGAAGGAGTTCCCCATCCGGCACTAATACTTGAGGCATAGTCTTCGGAAACTTTTCTAAACGTGATTTTCAGGCCTTCCACATTATTTTCCTGAGCAGTTACAGCGCTCAGGAATAATAACAGTGTAAGGGTATATATTTTATGGAAATTCATTGGTTTTCGTTTTCTAAAAGCAAAAAATTATTTGATGATTTTGAATTTCACTTCGAAGGTTTCACCGTTAATGATGGCTTTACCGGATACGATTCCGTTTTCGATTTTTTCAAACTTTACATTCATGACTACGCCTGGTTTTAAAGGGAAATCCGGTATCGTGGTTTCAACCAATGTGGCTTTATACTCGCAATCATTGATCCAATTCAGATCGGATTTGATGAAGTATTTACTGTTATCCACATATTCAGTATGTTTATTCTCCTCAATGATTACATAGCTGTTTTCATTAGGCGCAGTGACATAACTTAATTTGATGTGCTTTAATTGTTTGCAATCGGGTGTCGCATTACTTTGGGCATAAGTAGCAGTTCCAATTGATAAGACAAAAAGTAAGGCAATGGATTTGAATAGTTTCATGGTGTATGATTTGCAATTAGGTTTGCAAATGTACTGAAATATTGAATTTACATTCCCGGCCAATACAGGAAATTGAACTTATGACCATCGGGATCAGCAAAACCGAAAGTGTAGCCAACTTCAAAA
>DATEDY010000219.1:0-3836 GCA_035281405.1 Flavobacterium sp. | reverse complement strand
ATTGTACACCGTTAGTGTCAAATTCTGAATCACCATTGGTAAAGTTAATTTTTGAAGTAGTATCAGGCACGTGGCTGATGCAAACTAATATTTTCATCGTTTAATAAATTGGTTTTTACAAAATTGAAGCACAAATTTAAGTAAAAAAACCAAATAATACTATGCGCGCATAATATTTTTTTAAAAACTATTTCGATTTCGTTTCTTTTTTTGATGCTCTACTTCTTTCTGACTGTATCAAAGGTCTTGTTTTTGTTTGTAAGTAGGCTTTTTGGGTTTATGTGATTAATAGTCAGTGGGGAAGAAAGATTTATGCTAAGTAGGTTAGGAGTGTAGTAATAGTTTTATTTAGGTTGGTTCCTGTTTGTCTACTTTTTTACTACGGTTAAACAATGCTTATATACGACATATACACGCCATATATACGCCATATATACGCCATATATGAGTTGTATCTGTGTGTTTGAGTTAAGAAATGGAAAGTTTTAAATTAGAGCTATGACTTGTGTTATCAGGAACAGGGGGTGGGAATCATAAATATTATCTTACATTTGTTGTGAAATGGCATCCCTGCTGATTTTAATAAAAACATTGTGCAGTAAAGTTTTGTTCCTGTTGTCAATGATATTTTATTAAAATTAAGGTTGTTGCAGAAATTCCCTTAACCCTTTACAATTTTTATGAAAACATTCTTTTATTTTTTGCCATTATTTGTTTTGACTTTTTCGGCTAATGCGCAGGTAAACGGCCCTGTGGCTATGGGGTTTGAAGAAAGTCTCACTTCGAAAATATTAGGAGAGCAGCGTAAGGTCTGGATTCATATTCCGAACAGTAATGGAGGGAATAAAGTTACCACTACCGAACGTTATCCGGTAATTTATCTGTTGGATGGCGGTGAAAATTTCAATTCTGTAGTCAGTATAACAGAACACATGAGTCAATCGGGTCTTTGCCCGCCTATGATAGTTGTCGGGATACTTCATCCTAACAGGCTTGTCGATTTGACAATAGGTACCGATGAAGAATTGCCTGGTATTGTGGGTAGAGGTGAAAAATTTATGGCGTATGTTGAAAAAGAATTAGTTCCTCATATCAATTCGAATTATCCAACGACATCTTATAAGGTTTTTATTGGTCATTCCCTTGGCGGGCTCATTGTTACACATACTTTTCTGCATAAGCCAGATTTGTTTAATTCGTATGTTTCTCTTGATGGATCCTTGTGGTGGGATAATCAAAAATCAGTGAAAGAATCCAAAACCATCTTACCTGTTCGGAATTATAAAAGCAAAGCATTATTTATTGGTTTGGCCAACCGAATGGAGAAAGGAGTTGATACACTTAGTGTTCAAAAAGACACCAGTGGTACTACACAGCTTCTTCGAAGTAATCTGGAATTTATTAAAGAACTGTCCAAAAACAGAAAAAACCAGTTACGTTTTAAGCATGCTTTTTATGAAAATGATGATCATAATTCTGTTCGATTGATAGGTGAATATGATGCTCTTCGTTTTATTTTTGATTTTTACAAGCTTAAAATTTATGAGAGCGAATTAGATAATCCTGATTTCAAATTAGAAGAAGTCATTGTGTCTCACTTTAGAAAGGTGTCTGAGCAAATGGGTTATTCTGTTAATCCGGGTGAAAGCCTGATTAACAGTTTGGGCTACAAGGCGTTGGGGAATAAACAATTTGCTAAGGCCGAAGCTCTCTTTCAGCTTAATATTGCCAACTATCCGGAAAGTGCAAACTGCTATGATTCCATGGGTGATTTTTATCTTGCTAAAGAAGATAAATTAAAAGCTATTGCCAGTTTTAAAAAAGCATTGACACTTAAAGAAGTTTCAGAAACAAGAGAAAAGCTTGAAAAGTTATTGAAAGAAAAGAAAGTATAACGGCTAAAATAAACAGTTATAAAGGAATTGAAACAAGGAGGTTTCGCTTTTTTGTGAATTCACCGAGCATTGGAAGTTTATTGGTTATGATTTGATTGGTTTTTTTTTGGTGCTTTTTTCTGGCTGGGGTCTTGAGTGCTTTGATTAGCTAAATAGCTGCGATGTAGGTTGTTGTGATTTTGTCAGAATTGTATTCATAAATTAATGACCTTCTCTGGTGTGTGGGTTGAATAAATAAGTCATTTTTTAGATGTTTTTTCTTGTTAAAAAAATTACTTTCGCGGCTTTTTAAACTTAATTTATGAGAAAATTCTACCTTATTTTACTGTTTGTCGCTTTTTATCTGGAAACGAATGCCCAATATACTTGGGCTAGTATACCAAATATCCCTGGTGTGGATTATGATATAACTGATGTTGAGGTCATTAATGCAAACACGCTTTACGTTGCGAGTAGTTACTATCAAAGTTATCCTAGAGCCAGATTGCATTTTAGTAATGATGGTGGTCAAACCTGGACGGAGAAATACGATACTTCTACAACATATCCTTCTGGAGTTGGTGTGACTTTTAAAATCAGTTTTGTTAACGAAAATGTTGGATTCTTTATCATGTCCAAAACTTCCTATAAAATCTTTGGAAAAACAACAGATGGTGGGGTAACATGGACAACGAGAACTTTGAATTTTTGTGGTGATTGCGGTGATAACATGTATGATTTGTTTTTTAAAGACGCTAATAATGGTGTTGTTATTACAAATGTTGGTATCATGTACACCAATAACGGAGGTGGCTCTTGGAGTTTAAGCAATTCCAGTGATAAGCCAATTAATATGAAAATCAATAGAGCTACAGGTTTTGGTTATGCTGTAAAAAGCGGGTCTTCTGCAAGTACGGTTATGACTAGTGATTATGGGTTAACATGGAATACAGTTGCTACATTGCCGGAAAATGGATCGGTTAGCCGTTATTTTAATGATGCAGATTCTGGGGTTTTTGTTGGTATTTATGATTATGGGAATAGTGGATATCCAAGCGGAACGGAAGGAGCAATATACAGAACGCCAATTGGCGGTGGTGCTTCTCAAAGGTTGTATCAAAATGTTCTGGAATATACGGCTGTAGGGGTGTTGGATAATAGTACTATGTTTTTGTACAATCGTCAGAACAGAAAAGTGTATAATGTATATAATTACCGAAATGTTAATCCGGCGCCTACATTTGTAGAGAATTTTACAGCTTCAGAGGCGATAAGACAATTTGTTATGAAAGACGGATATGGCTATGCATATACCTATAATAAATTAATATATAAATTAAATAATGCCAATTTAGGTGTTGATGATAATGTGTTTTCTTCTGATAATTTAGTTGTTAGTTCTGATGAAAACGGCTTTACAGTTGGTGTTAATAATGCCTACTTGGGTAAGGTTGAAACAGCATTGTTTGATATAAATGGAAAATTGATTAAAAAAACAGAAGTAAATAAAAACGTAATGAATTTCTCCTATGCTATTGAATGTGCTGGAGAGTCAAAAGGGGTGTACATTTTAAAAACCACTATGGGCAACGAGGTGATTACCAAAAAAGGAGTGAAATAATTGGAATATAATAGAATGTTTCATTGTTTTTTTTAATAGACAAGCCACAGCACATGTTGTGGCTTTTTTATTAATTATTGTTTGGATTCAGAAAGTATTGAATGATGAGATATTCAAAGGGAGTTCTTTTGTAGTGGTCTTGCCGAACGGAGTCAAATGTCCAAAAAACTGATTGTCTAAGCAGTCTAATAATCAAACTCTCTAAAAATCTAATAATCTCACCTTCTAACTCATTTTAATTTTTTATTTTTGCGGTTCAATTTTACAGAGATACATATATTATATGAGAACTATACAATTTAGAGAAGCAGTTTGCGAAGCGATGAGCGAAGAGATGCGTC
>DATEDY010000218.1:0-2420 GCA_035281405.1 Flavobacterium sp. | reverse complement strand
AAAATGTACTAATGTGGTAAAATTATTACTACCTTAGTACATTGTTTTTTTATACCCATGAGAATTACTGTTCAAATCATCGCATTGCTGTTAAGCGGAATCGCTTCTGCGCAAACGTATACAGTAACGCCTCCCAAAGATGGAAATCCACCAAATCAAATGCAACAGCAAGGTGGTGGTAACGAGTTTCTGGCGCAAAATTACTTTGACAGAGGAGAATTCGATAAAGCTATCCTGATTTACGAAGACTTACTTCGCTCGCAACCCAACAACTACCAGTTTTTTCAACGACAAATTGCCTGCTATCAGCAACTCAAAGAGTTTGTCAAAGCGGAAAATGTCATTAAAACGAAGTTAGATAGAACAAAATCTCCGCAATTGTATGTGGAGTTAGGCTACAACTACCAATTGCAGAATCAATTGGATAAAGCACAAAAATACTATAAGCTGGCATTGGATAAAATCGTGGAAAATCCCAATCATGTATATGGGGTAGCCCGCGAATTTGAAACAAAAGTGCTTATTCCTCAGGCTATTGAAGCCTACACTTTAGGACAACAAATTAATCCGGGTAATAATTTCGATTACCAAATCGCATTACTTCAGGGACAATTGGGTAAATTCGATTTGATGATTGATGCCTTAGTCGATTACGGATACAAATACCCTAATAACTTATTGCTGGTCCAAAACCAATTGAACCGTTTCCTTGCCGAAGATCATAGTAAAGTTTTTGCCGAATACCTGCGAAAAGCATTACTGTTACGTACACAAAAAACACAGGATCTGTTTTGGAATCAATTCATGAGCTGGTTCTTTGTACAACAGAAGGAATTCGGAAAAGCATTCATTCAGGAAAAAGCGATATTCAAACGCAATCCGGATAATTTCGGTAATATTCTGAACCTGGCTCGCCTGGCTTCGGATGAAAAAGAAACGGAAACAGAAAGGGAAATCTTGGAATTTGTTTTGGCCAATACACAAGACAGAGACATTACCATTGGAGTGAATCGCGCTTTGTTGAAAATGGATATGGAAAAAGCACCGGCAAGTGAATATCCGCAACTGTCTCAACGACTCAACCAATTGTTAGAGCAATACGGAACGTCAAGCAATACCATCCAACTGCAAATTCTGAAAGCACATTTCGATGCCTTTTACCTGAAACAGTTTGAATCGGCTAAAACGTTACTCACTCAAGCTTTGGAATTGCCGCTGGATCCTTACCAAAAAGCAGATGTTAAATTGGAATTGGCCGATGTGTTATTGCTCAACGAAAAATTCAATCAGGCTATCATTTACTATGCTCAGGTGGAAGAAGATTTGACAAATGACGAAGTCGCACATCAGGCAAGCTTGAAAATGGCTAAGGCAAGTTATTATAAAGGTGATTTCGAATGGGCACAGCAACAGTTTAAAGTCTTGAAATCGTCAGCTTCTCAACTAATCGCTAACGATGCCATGCAATTGTTTTTATTGATCTCTGATAATACCGTGGAAGATTCGACACAGGTCGCACTGAAAAAGTTTGCTCGTGCCGATTTCCTCGCTTATCAGAATAAAAACAGCGAAGCGCTGGAGCAATTCAAAATCATATTGCAACAACATAGCGGACAGGCCATAGAAGATGAAACCTTACTGCAAATTGGTAAAATATACGAGAAACAGAAAGATTACCAACAGGCGTTAACGTTCTACCAGCAAATCATCGATAAGCATGCGGAAGATATCTACGTGGATGAAGCGCTGTTTTTTGCTGCGGAAATTTACCGCAAACAACTTCAGGATAACGAAAAAGCAAAGAGTTTATACGAGAAAATCTTGTTCAATCATCAGGATAGTATTTACTTTGTAGACGCTAGGAATAACTTCCGAAAATTAAGAGGGGATACTAATTTATAAATAGACTACAGGATTTTTGGGTTTTAGAGGATTATGGTTTTTGAAACAACTAATGGTCTAAGAAGTCTAACAATCTAAGAAGTCTAACAATCTAAAAGAAAATGATAATCTACAACGTAACAATAAACATCCACGAAAGTGTTCACGATCAATGGATGGACTGGATGCAAAACAAACACATCGCCGATATGCTGGCAACTGGAAAATTCTCAGCAGCACGAATGGTTAAGGTATTAGTGGAAGAAGAAATGGGCGGTACAACATACTCCGTACAGTTCACAACCGACAGTAAAGAAACGCTGGAAAAATATTATAACGAAGACGCACCTCGACTGCGCGAAGAAGGATTATTGCTTTTCGGAGATAAAATGCTAGCTTTCCGAACTGAGCTGGAGCTGATCTCTGAACATTAATACAAACCTAAACATAATTATAAAGGAAGATGGACACAGGAAGAAAAGAATTGAGACTTGCTGTTTTAATTGATGCTGATAATGTCCCGTATTCCAATATAAAGG
>DATEDY010000217.1:0-6403 GCA_035281405.1 Flavobacterium sp. | reverse complement strand
GTATATACCATTCGCTACGTGAACTAAAGTATCTAATCCAACCACGTCAACGGTACGAAAAGTAGCAGATTTAGGACGACCGATAACCGGACCTGTTAATTTGTCTACTTCTTCTATGGTTAATCCCATATCTTTTACAAGGTGGAATAAACTTTGGATTCCGAAGATTCCGATTCTGTTTCCGATGAATGCTGGTGTATCTTTAGCAACTACCGAAGTTTTTCCTAAGAATTGCTCACCGTAATTATTTAAGAAATCCAAAACTTCTGAAGAAGTTTGCGGGCCTGGAATAATTTCAAATAATTTCAAATAACGTGCTGGGTTGAAGAAGTGCGTTCCGCAGAAATGTTTTTGGAAATCTTCGCTTCTTCCTTCACTCATAAATTTAATCGGGATTCCAGAAGTGTTTGAAGTAATTAGAGTGCCTGGATTTCTGTGTTGATCAATTTGTTCAAACACTTGTTTTTTGATGTCTAAACGTTCAACTACTACTTCGATGATCCAGTCTACATCTTTGATTTTAGCGATGTCATCTGTTAAGTTTCCAGTACTGATACGATTTGCAAATTTCTGATCGTAGATAGGAGAGGGCTTTGATTTTAAAGCGGCAGCCAAACTATCATTTACGATGCGGTTGCGAACTGCTTTATTTTCAAGTGTTAAACCTTTTTTTTGCTCAATTTCGTTAAGTTCTCTGGGAACAATGTCTAAAAGTAAAACTTCGACACCGATATTAGCAAAATGACAAGCAATACCTGAACCCATAATTCCGGATCCAACTACAGCAACTTTTTTAATAACTCTTTTCATTTTCTAATTCTTCTGGTTGATTGAATATGTTTTTATCTTGAATTAATTCATTGATTATTTCGGCTACTTCCATAAAGTGCAGGATTTTTTCATCCGAAACATGTTTTCTTACAGTCTCATTAAATTTAAGAACCGTTTGCTTTGATAATTCACGCTTTTCTTTACCTTCTTTTGTTAGGTATATCAAAACGCCTCTACCATCGGCTGGATTTGGTTTTCTGTAAATCAAACCTTTTTCTTCCATAGATTTCAGTGTACGGGTTAAGCTGGTTGGTTCCATACCCATACGGCTGCTTATGTTTGTTGAAGGTGTACCATCTTCTTTGTCTATACTTAAAAGTGCAAATCCTACAGCCATCGAGCCACCGTACTTAGTAGCTTCTTCATTATACATACGCGATACTGCTTGCCAGGTTGCGCGTAATACATAATCTATAGTTTTATCTTTCATATATCTGTTCTAATAATTCAAAAGTAATAAAAAATATTATGCACGCATAATAAATTGTGAAAATTTTTATAAGAAATTGTTGTCAATAAAAAAACTCCCTTTGTTAGAGGGAGTTTCAGGGTGTTATATATTATATTATTTTAGTTTTCCGGAAACCAAACCAATTACACCACCTACAAAAGTCGACATAACAATATTGATTGCTAGATCTAAAGCCATATTAGTTGGGTTAAAAGGCATATTAGAGTACATGAAAAGATTCATGGATAATCCGTAAAAGAATCCGATGATAGCTCCGGCAACGGCTCCTGTGGAGAAAGTAGTTATTTGTGCCCATTTATTGAAAACATATGACACAAAAAAAGCGAAAGTCAAACAGCCTAAAAAGATAAATGTCAGGTTTTGATTTTCACTTGGCGGATAAATTTCTTTAAAAAGCATTCCGTAAAACACCCATCCTAATAAGAAATCGACAATACCGCCTACAATTCCTCCGATAATAAAATTTTTTAAATTCATCTTATTTTTTGTTTTTGGTTAGTTAAGTGAATTTAGGAATTTTATTTTAACATTTTGATTTCTAGTGGATTATTTTTTATTGAAGCTGTTTTGATCTACATCTTTTAGGAATTTAATTACCCCTGGGATATATGTTTTTTGATCGTCGTATTGGGATAAATGGCTTCCGTTTGCACAATACAAGAAACGTCCGTTTTGTACTTCTTTAGACATCCATTCCATATGTTTTGGATCCATAGTATCATATTTAGCACCAATAACTAATGTAGGAACAAAAATGTTTTTCAATTGATTTCTCACATCCCAGTTTTTCAATGTAGCGTCGCCGGTAATTCCAAACTCACTAGGTCCTTGCATATAGACATATACATTAGGATTTAGGTGCTTAAAGCAACGATTGACAGCTTCAGGCCATTCATTTAGTGGTTTTCTAAGGATATGCTCAGTGTAATAGTGCTTGAAAAGTAAATCGGCGTATTTTGGATTTTTATAATCTTTGTTTTTTTCAAAGGTTTTAATTTGTTCAAATACTTCTTTTGGCAATTGCGGACCTAAAACTTCTTCGGCATATTTATTATATTCCGGAGCACTTGACATCATATTGGATATGATTAATCCTTTCAGGTTTTTTTGGTATTTGAAAGCATATTCCATAGCAAGAATACCACCCCAAGATTGTCCCAGTAAATAGAAATTGTCTTTGTTTAATCCAAGAGCTATTCTGACTTGTTCTACTTCTTCGACAAAACGTTCATTAGTCCATAAACGATTGTCGTTCGGCTGGTCACTATAGTATGAGCCTAATTGATCATAATAAATGTATTCTATACTTTCGTTAGGGAAGTATCCATCAAAGCATTCGTATAATTCGTGAGTTACACCAGGGCCACCATGAAGTAATAATACTTTAATTTTTGGATTGTTACCGATGCGTTTAGTCCAAACCTTAAATTCACCGGCTGGGGTTTTTATTGGAATCATTTTGATTCCTCCAGTAGCCTGGTCATCTCTTTCAGAGAAGCTTAAGTAGTTGTCCTTAATATTGTCTTCTTTGTTTTTACAACCCGACAATAGTACAGTGAAAAGTGAAAAACAAAGAAGCAATTTAAGTTTCATAACATTAATTTTTAGTTATATATTCTGTCGTAAAGACCTTTGTATTTTTCAAGAACTACTTTACGTTTTAGTTTTAAAGTTGGAGTTAATTGGCCACCATCGATTGACCAAATGTCTGGCGTTAATTCAAATCGTTTGATTCTTTCCCAATTTCCAAACTTGGTATTGAAAGTGTCAACTTCTTGCTGGATTCGTTCAATAACAGCTTTATTTTCGACAATCTCTTCGTTAGTAGTGCCAATTTCAATTTTGTGAATAGTAGCCCATTCTTTAATAAATTCAAAACTTGGCTGAATTATAGCTCCCGGCATTTTTTGTCCATCACCAATTACCATGATTTGTTCAATAAAACGAGATTGTTTCATTGTGTTTTCCAGTAGTTGTGGGGCGATGTATTTTCCTCCTGAAGTTTTAAACATTTCCTTTTTACGGTCAGTAATTCTTAAGAAACCTTCGCTGTCAAATTCACCAATATCTCCGGTATGGAAATAGTTGTCAGTTATTACTTCATTGGTCAATTTTTCGTCTTTGTAGTAGCCCATCATCACATTTGGACCTTTGCAAAGAATTTCACCGTCTTCAGCAATTTTAACTTCAACATTATCAATTACTTTACCAACGGTACCTATTTTAAAACCACCGTTTCTTTGGTCATTAACAGATATTACAGGAGAAGTTTCGGTTAATCCGTAACCTTCCATAATAGGAATTCCAGCTGCTGCAAAAACACGTGTTAATCTTGGTTGTAGAGCTGCACTTCCCGAAACCATCATGTCTAAATTGCCTCCAAGACCTTCCTGCCATTTGCTGAAGATTAATTTTCGGGCGATTTTCAATTGGAATTCGTACCAAAAACCATTGGCACCGTATGGTTCGTATCGTAATCCTAAATCGATAGCCCAAAAGAATAGTTTCTTTTTGATGCCATTCAATTCGGTTCCTTTTTGATATATTTTATCATAAACCTTTTCTAAAAGTCTAGGAACTGCAGACATTACATTAGGTTTAACTTCTTTAATATTGTCACTCAATTTATCGATTGATTCGCCAAAATAAATTGAAATACTGTAGTATTGATATAAATACAATATCATACGTTCAAAAATATGACAAACAGGTAAGAAACTTAATGCCTTGCTTTTACCTTCTTCAAAAGGTATTCTGCAGGAACTGTCTAAAACATTGGACACAATATTGTTGTGGGACAGCATTACACCTTTAGGTTTTCCTGTTGTACCTGAAGTATAAATAATTGTAGCTAAGTCTAATGTGTTGATACTGTTTTTACGTTCCTCAACCTCATTTTGGTTTGAAGTGTCGGCACCAAGAGTCAGTAACTCTGACCAATGTTTTTCGCCAGCAATTTCATTGAAGGTAAATACTTCTGTCAATGAAGGTACATTTTGCTTGATTGCGTTTAGTTTTGTCAATACTTCAATATCAGAAACAAAACAGAATTTAGATTCAGAGTGATTTAAAATATATTCATAATCTTCCTGAGCAATGGTTGGATAGATTGGCACAGTCTGAGCACCTGTTTGCAAAGCACCAATATCCATAATATTCCATTCCGTTCTGTTATTGGATGAAATAATGGCAATTTTATCGTTTTTCTGAATTCCAAGTCGTAGAAGAGCTCTCGAAACTGCGTTGGCTTTGTCGATATATTCCTGAGTCGATGTTTTTACCCAAACACCATCGTATTTTGTAACTAAGGCATCAGGTTTATTTTGTTTATCTAATTGATGATAAGGGAAATCAAATAATCGCGTAATTTTGGTCATTATGGTTTTAGCTATATAATTGGGATTGCAAAGTAAAAAAATTTAACAAGAATGACAATTTTTTATCATTTTTTAAAATCCAGTGATGCAGAATTGACACAAAAACGCTTTCCGGTTTCGGTTGGTCCATCATCAAAAATGTGTCCCAAATGCCCTCCACATTTGGCGCATAGAATTTCAGTTCTCACCATGCCGATTGTTAAATCTTTTTTGTATTCTATTTTTCCAGGAATAGCTTCGTCGAAAGAAGGCCAACCACAGTGAGATTCAAATTTAGAATCGCTGTTAAACAAAGGTTCTTGGCATCCACCACAAACATAAGTCCCTTTTTCAAAATGAAGATTGTATTCTCCAGTATGGGAGTATTCGGTGCCTTTTTCTCTTAAAATTCTATAACGCTCAGGGCCAAGTTGTTCTTTCCATTCTGCGTCGCTTTTTTCTACTGCGTATTTCATAGGTTTTGTATCTTTTTTAATGGCTGTTTTTTTCTCCTGACCTTGACATGAGGTGACAAATAAAAAGACTAGTAGGACGGTGTATTTCAATATGTTAATCATAAATAAAAGACATTGATTTGTTAATAACTGTTGGGTCTCCTAATATTTTTCGGTGGCCTAATTTTTTAGTTGTAAAAAATATACCATTTGGTAGGTTTTTATGAATGTTAATTCCACAGGAAATTGGTACTTCATAATCGTTTTCGTCATGTATGACCAATGTGGGAATGATTACTTTTTTAGCCGCTTCATGTGCCGCGTAATTCTCCATTGGTTCGCCAAATTTTTCTTCAAAATGATGCTTCATTTTTTCAGCAATGATGGGTTTTAGTTTTAATTTAGAAACGAAATCCTTCAGAATATCTATGATTTTATCTCCGCTACCAATCACAACTAATTTTTTTATATTTAATCCTTGTTTTACTGAATTTAACAATGACATACCGCCTAAAGAATGTCCTATTGCATATTCAAACGGACCATATTTTTTTTCTAATTCCAATATTGAAGCAATAAATTCAGGCATTAATGTCGTTGATGTTCCTGATTTTCCATGTGCAGGAGCATCAAAACTAACGGTGCTATAGCCGTTTTTTATCAATTCGTCAGCAAATTTCACTAATTGTGTTCCTCTGCCTGACCATCCATGAACTAGTAATACTTTCTTCGTACCGTTGCCGTAATGATAAGTTACAATTTCTTTGTTTATTTTCGGGATGAATACCTTTTCTTTTTGTGCGTTGGCATACATTTCATGTTCTCGTTTCGGTGCTTTGTGTTTTATTGGTGTTGTAAAAATCCTAGCGCCAATTTTGGTTACTAAATCGGTGGAAAAAAATTGAATGAACTGTAATGAATAAATTAACGGTTTTGGTACTACAATACCTTGATTCTTTTTTGGTTTCAAAACGAAATATTTAAATTGTAATGCAATTTAAGTGTTTTTTGCCGTTTGGTATAGATTTTGAATCTTAAATTTATGATAAAATTCATTCAAATTTTGCAAAAAAGAATGATTGAAAAGTGGTAATTTTACGAGTAATAACAAATAATTAAACAAAGATGAAAAGAGTAATAGTGTCAATGGGACTTTTAGCCTTGGCTTATTCATGTGCTACTAATCCGTTTACGGGAAAACAAACGATGGCTTTGGTTCCTGATAGCCAGATTTTTCCAATGTCATTTCAACAATACAGTCAGTTTTTATCTGAAAATAAAGTGTTAAC
>DATEDY010000216.1:0-4058 GCA_035281405.1 Flavobacterium sp. | reverse complement strand
CATTTTTATTCTCGTTGCTTTCATTACTTTGTGAGTAGGATGTGGCACTTAGAAAAAAAATGGGAATTAAGAATAATAGCTTGGTTCTCATTTTTGGGTTTTAATTTGTAATGGCTGCAAAAGTAAAGTGTATTAATTGATTATAAAAATTATACAACACTATTCTTTTAAAAAATAACCCCGCAATTTGCGGGGTTTCTTTTCTTTTTTATTGTAAGGTTTTATTTATTGGATAATCAGTTTTTTAGTCCCGATAAATCCTTCACCTGACAGCTTTAAAATATAGTTTCCGGTGCTTAGTGCTCCAAAATTTATTTTTTGCTCTGCACTGTCAATGTTGATGTTGTCAGTAAATACTTTTTTACCGGATAAATCAAATAACTCTAATTGTGTTTTGCCGAAATATTTTTCAGATGTAATTGATACGCTTCCGTTACTTATCGTTGGATAAACATTGAAAGATTTCCCTACTATTTCGAACTCATCATTTGATAACGAAACAGCAGTTAATGGTCCAGAAAATACTCCTCTTCCATAAGTAGCAGCATACACATTGTAGGCTGTTGGTGCAGTTGGTGAATTAGCCTGTAAATCTAAATCGGTAACTTTTACATTGCTCATTCCATTGTATGATTGTACCCAAACTAAAGCTTGATTTGAAGTAGATGCGGCATTGAATTGTTTTGTAAACCAAACGCCTAGTTCTGTACCAATCATAAGTTCAGCACTGTTTAAAGGGTTTTGCAAAATTGATTTTACTGGTAAATCAGGTAAATCCCCTTCTATTGCATACCAGTTTACTCCAGCATTAGGGCTATACCATATATTGTTAACACCATAGTTGTGCATAGTAACGAAAATTTGGCTATCATTTGCACCAAATTCAACATCAGAAATACTTCCTACAAAACCTGAACCAGTTATGTCTGTCCACGTACCAGCTGTTGTTGAAGCATTAACAACTCGTAATAACTTACCATTCATAGTACCAATATAAAGCGTTGATGGAGTTGCTTTTCCAACAGTTAAAGCTGTGGCGTAGCTTGTTAAAAGCGCATTTGCTAAATTAGTTCGGCCTACAGTACCACTTTTAATATTGATGTATCTTCTTACCTGATATACAACTGGTGTACCTCCTGCATAATCTGAATAAACAATGTCGTTAGTTGAATCAAGTGCCATTGCCGGGTAAAATAAACCAAAATTAGTTGTAGCATCATTTAAGGTTCTTGTTGTTCCGGTTAAGGTTCTGTAATTCATGCTGTCATTGTATACATAGTTTGTTACATAATACTTATCAGAATCTTGTGCAAACAAGGGTTTACCGCCATCTCCTCCTTGAATTTCATAACTTGAATTAACACCTGCTACTGCTCCAACTGTCGCGCTTCTGGATTGAGGGAAATAATTAGAACCATTATCTTGAGCTCCTGCTACAAAATAATCACCTGCTACTCCAGCAACACCATTAGGCATAACTGCTGCTCCCACAAATTGAGTAACATTAAATCCATTATTTCTTGCTGTAATTACTGACGATGTATTGGAAGTGGATAGACTCGATGCAAAATAAACACCACCGTCATTTCCAAAAATAGCTTGATTCGCATCGTTTGGTTTAAAAGCCATAGCATGTTGATCAGCATGTACTAAAGAACATGATAATAATGCTAAGTTATTATTGTTTGACCATTTTGAAATTTGTGACCAACTTGTTCCTCCATTAGTCGATCTAAATAAATCGATTCCTCCAACATATAAAATATTGTCATTAGTTGGGTTAACTTTAATCATTAAATCATAGAAAGCCTGACCTCTTGTAAAATCTTCTGGAGTAATTCCGTTGTCGGCATCATCAGGAAGTGCTAATGTTGTCGTGTTTGTAAAACCATTAGTCGTACTGATAATGGTTACTGGTGTTGTAGCGTTGTTAACCTGAGCTAAAACATATACTTTATCTGCAGCTGTTGCAGAAACAGCAATTTGAGTTCTATCTCCATCAGTAATCGCATATCTTTCTGTGAAAGTTGCACCGTTATCATTAGACGAGAATATTCTACCGCCTCCGTCACCAAAAGTTGTACTATTGGTTGATGCCACCCAGATCTTTCCGTCCGAAGCTATTTCAATGTCATTTGGACATGTTTTGTTACCGCTTCCGCTAGTTGGTAACGTTAATGCAGTCCATGTTGAACCGCCATTAGAAGATTTATATACACCATAGGTTGTAGGGCTAAATAATGTATTGTTTCTACTGTCTTGATATAGTCCGTCTCCTAGGGCTATGTATATGTCAGATGTTCCGCCATTGTTTTTGATGGCAATATCATTGATGTGTTGTACTCCTGAAACTACATTTCCTGTAAATTCACCTGCTTGAGATGGAACAAACGATCCTGTTAGATTTGTTAAATTTGCCATTAATAAATCGCCATCTTCTTTTGAAATCATCATCGTTGGGATAGTGGCATCAAATAAATCATCTTGAGCCATTCCAACAGGGCCTCCAGTTACATTATTCATGATAATTACGCCAATAGCTCCTGCGCTTTGGGCCATACTGGCTTTTGACTCAAAACTACAAGTACCCCTTCTTATTAAGGCAATCTTACCAGTCAATGAGCCTGCAGCTAATGTTGTACAGGCATCTTCAGTTGGTGCTGTCCCATCATTTACTAATGCAATTGGTGCTGTAAAGTTGGTAAGTGGTGCACCAAACGCTGTCGCGACAGTAGTTACGTATCCTCTTATTACGCCCGCGTTAGATGGGGATATAACTTGTAGGTTATAAACAGCACTTTGTGTTGTTGCTGTTGTGCCGCCTCCAAAAACACGGGTCCACGTAGTACCAGAATTCGTTGTTTTCCAAACCCCGTTACCGTTAACATCTCCTGATACGTAAGACTCTCCTGTTCCTACATACCAAGTACTAGGATTATTTGGATCAATTGTTATATTCTGTACATTTAGATTTTCGGGTAAAGTGGCTAATCTCGTCCATGTTGATGCTGCACTGCTAATATTAGTATTTTTCCATAAACCACCACTAACTCCACCTGCAATTACAGTGTTGAAAGTAGCATCACTTGGATCAAAAATAATTGCTCTCGTTCTACCTCCTACATTGTTTGGTCCTCTTTCTGACCAGTTGTTGTCAGTTCCATCTCCGGGAACACGCCCGTTCGCTAAAGCATTTTGTCTTTCTTGAGCAAGTGTTTCTCTTATAGTGTTTAAATTCTCAGGAGTTGGTCTACCTATTGATGGGTTCATAGATAGTATCCATTCTTGTTCGTAGTACTTGTTTGGTGGAATGCCTGCAGCTTTTCTTTCCGTTTTTGACATTGCAAACGTTTCCTTGAATGGATTTGTTTTAATATGCGAAGCATGTAGTTTTCTTAGCTTTTTAGTAGCCTTGTCCACTTTTTGCTTTTTAGGTCTGGAAGAATTCAATTCTTCCGCTTTAACACTGTTTGTGCCATCGTTTTTAGTACCTGATTGTGAGTAACCAGACGTAAAAATAACTAATGCACAACCTAGTGACAAAAGTAGATTTCTTTTCATAATAATGGTGTTGATATTTGTATAGTTTGCGAATATATTATTTTTTTAAAGTTAAAGTTTAATTTTTATTAATATATCACATTTTTTAATGAATAATTGATTTTAAAAGCATTATTAGTAAAAAAAATCTTACATTTTTTGTTAATTTTAGATTTGATGGTTCTTAAAAACATATAAAAAAAGGGCTGCCATTTAGCAGCCCTTTTTTTATATGTTACTATTCTAGAATAATCTTTTGATTGTAGTTTATGAGTTCTCCGTTCAATTTAATGATATAGATTCCTGATTGCAAATGATTCAAATTGAAGGTTTTTTCAGTTGTGAAATCTATTTTATCTTTTGAATACACTGTTCGTCCGTTTAAATCCACAATCTGTAAATTTGCAAATCCAGCAAACGAATTGATTTTAATATTCATTAAACCATTTGATGGATTAGGGTATATGGCAACAATGTTTTTGTTCTCAAATTCGTCTGCTGATAAAGTGCAATTAGGG
>DATEDY010000215.1:0-5020 GCA_035281405.1 Flavobacterium sp. | reverse complement strand
TGTCCTTCACAAAAAGCCACATTTTGTTTGATGGTATACTTTTCAGGATTCAGCTGTACATAAATGGTTTTTCCGGGAGGTTCAGTATACTCTTTCGAAGAGAAAACCTCGATGCGCATTTTATCGATTATTCCTAACAGTCCTTGTATCATCTTTCTGATTTTTCTTTAATTTTTTCCAATACTTTCTGGGTACACTCCCTTATGATTTCCGATTTCATTTCCTTCAATTTTAAAGGACTGACCTTTTGCATCGGATTAGAAAAATCATCTGAATTTTCTACTACGTTTACTTTGATGCGTAATTCTTTTATTTCTATGGCCATAGCTGTCTTATTAAAAACTTGGTACAGGAATTTCTTTAAAAAAATTGTAGCGTAATGTCATGGTTTCGATTACAATTTTATTTTCTTCCGCATTGAAATCACTAAACTCATAGCTCAAAGGAATAGCATGTGATATATACCATACTTTAACCGGGATGCCATTTTCATTAAGCAATGAAACCACGAGGTTTGCCGGATAAAAAATAAAACTCTCCAAAGCCTGTGTACACCACATGGACAATCCGGACATATCAGAAGTCAGTCCTCTTTTAAGAACCAGATCCTGATATCCCGATCGGAGGGGCAAATTGTGCTTGAAGCGATTTTGCCCTCCTTCGGTATAAGCTTCTGTTTCCATAGTGACTTTCAATCCGGTAACGCTTTGAAATTTAGTATCAATTGAAAATTGAGGTACCAATTCAAAAACCACCGAAAAATGAAACCCGACTATAGGATTGCTGTCTGGCATACGAACTAGGATTTATATTCAACAGTAAACCCATGGTTTGCAATTTCCACAGTATCGATAGCTGCTTCATTGGCATCCGATTTTAAATCGGTGCATTTCAATGAAACGATGAAACAATCTTTCACTGTCCAAACTACTTTGGGTTGTTGGTTTTCATCCAATAATGAAATGGTAATCGTTCTTTTTTCAACAGTGTTAAGTGCTACTGTGTTGTACCATTGGAAGAATTCATTATCACCAATAAACACCCCTCTTTTCAAGGTAATGTTACTTAGTTTTTGCAATCCCGGCATTTTCTTTTTGAAGAATTCCGGGCTTGATCCCACTCGATGTTCAATAACATCCATTTCTCTATTCAGGCCTGAAACTTCTGTAAAGGCTATTTTACTGCCACCCCAACTCACGCTAAAATGAAACTTTGGTAGTGGAAAATCCATATTTGGCATATCTTTATCTTTTAAATGTTAGTCACTGATTATGATCTCTGTTGCATTTGTTTGAATTCCAATATGATGAACTCTGCAGGTCTTGAAGGTGCATAACCTATTTTTACAATCATTCGGCCTTCCAGAATATCTTGTGCCGACATCGTCTCTTTCAATCCTACTGATACGAAAAAGGCATGTTCCGGTTTCCCACCGGCTAAAGCGCCATCGTTCCATAGAGTAGTCAGATAATTGTCTATCATTCCTTTTACGTTAACCCATGTTTGGGCAACATTCGGTTCGAAGACAAACTGCATACAGGCTTTTTTCACTGACTCTTCAATCATGTTAGCCAGTCTTCTTACGTTAACATAGCGCCAGTCGTTACTGTTTCCTGCTAAGGTTCTACCGCCCCATACCATGAAACCTTTACCTGTGAATTTTCGGATAGCATTGATTGATTTACCGGATTCATGAATATTCATGTCTGCTTGTTCTGCATCATTGATATCAGCAGTTAAACCGATAATTCCGTTTACACTAACATTAGCCGGTGCTTTCCAAACGCCTCTTGAGGCATCTACCTGAGCATAGATTCCTGCTATTGCTCCTGAAGGAGGTACGGTATTCATTGATTGCGATAATTTAGTGATGATGGCTTCGTAGAATGGAATTTGTGACGTCACATTGTTTTCTTCAAACAATAAGAAATCGTATAAACTCTTAATTACATTATCCATTGAGTTGATAATCGACGCATTCAATTTTTGTATGGTCAATTGTATTCTTGTGAAATCAGGTTCATCGTGAGCCGGAATTGGACCAGCAACAGGGATGGCTACACTGATGGCTCCATTTTTATATGGATTAGGAGAAGACTCGGTATACGCGGAAATATTACCCCAAACACTCGTAAACAAAGTATTGTTATCCAATGCGCTCAAATCATCTACGTCAGTAGTACCGTCAGCTTTTTTAAGGATTTCGTATGCTTTCTTAAAATCCACTAAGCTTTGTGCATGCACTTTAAGGAAATTAGTTACCAGTTCCTGTGCAAAAGTGGCCAACTTAGTACTTGTTAGTGTTGGTACTTCCGGTTTACCAAGTGTTTTCAAAAGTGTCCAACATTTGTCTACTGCTGTTTTCAGTTTAGCCGGAGTATCAATTGGAACAGCTACTAAAGCCGGAGCCCATGCTGTACTGATTGTTTTGTAGTCAACAATTATTTTTTCCAATTCTTCGATAGAATTTTTCAGCGGAACATTAGTAGCGAAGATACCTTTGAAATTAACTTTATTGGCAGCGGCACCATTGATATCGCTAAATCTATAGCTGTATGGAAATGCACTTTGTAAATACGGATAGTAAGACGCTCCATATTTTAGATATTGATTTCCTGTTCTATCTCTGAAATTAAGACTATCCGTTTCTAAACCGGCGTCTTGTTTCACATCCATGATGGTAAAACGATCCATCAAATCAGCACATTGTCTTAATGCTTCTTGGTGCACCAATCCCAATTGCGCTACGGACAGATTTACAGCATCCGGAAATAATAATAAAGTGGGTTCATCGAATTTGCGTAATAATGCCAATCCGTCGATGAAATCATTTTCGTCATTGATAGTAGCCGAATAATCCCCAATCGACACTATATAACATACCCCACCGCCATTGCTGTAAAACAAACGCATGCTGTTGTATAGTTTAAACTGGCTTTCCCCAACCGCGCAGTTGTCTGTTGGCATCATATTTCCGTCCAATTCAACATCTACAGTTACAGGTGAAGGCGCGCCTCCAAACTGTTGTTCAAACTCCATAAAAGAAGTGATTCGGGTTGGAACCGCAGGTCCTTTTTGGGTAAAGCCCACAAAAGCAGGCACAGCAGTAGCGACTTGTGCTACCGAAGGAGGAAAAGCATCAATCTCATTGATATAAACCCCCGGTGTTTTAAGCGAACTTACATTCATAATTAGTTAATTTATTTGTTTGTATGTTTATTGATTGTTACGCATCAAATTCGCCTGATTCGATATGACCAATCAGGTTTTTTTGATCGTTTTCCCATAAATCGATTTTGACTTTCTTGATTACGTTATCCTGAACCAGAGGTGAATCCTGGATCATGCACAGACGCATTTTATAGAGCATTGAAGGCATGTACTTCGATCCCAGATAAGACCATAGCTGGTTGAGTTGCTCTGTAGATAAGCTGACAGACTCCATGGTTATCTTGTGGTAATCTTGTTGCTGTACTTCTGTTTTCCCCAAGTAGGTATTGTAATCAATCATTTCGGTGTCGTCGTTCTTATAAAAGAAGGAATTGTTTTGCTGGAAGTAACTGATAACCCCTTTCAGTTTATCAAGTCCATCCAGGTACTTCGACAAATCCTTGCTATACGAAGCGAACAGCACTGATATGATCAAATGTTGGGTAGGTTGTTTGTATCGGGAAATTTGGGTTTGGTCATTGGTTTCTTTTAAGTAAACCGACTGGTTTCTTAGTGTTTTATCTTCTTCAATGTTGACTATGGACAATGTGATGGCAGTTTTAGCCAGCAGAAAATCATCCCCATCATTTAAAGTGGCAATATTGGTAATTTCAATAACCGATTGCCCAGGATCAACAAGTTTGCTGAGTTGTTCTATAACGACTTTTAAATTCATTTTTTTTGATTTAAATCAGGCGTTTTTTGTTAAGATGGGGCTATAAAAAACGTTAATTATCAACACCGTACAAAATAATTTGTATGTATTGTATTACAAAGAAACAAAAAGGCAATTGATTTTTATTACGGAAAAACCTCATATTTTGATAGGTGTTTTTCCTGATTTTTTTTGCGTGTTTTTCTATGATTGTGCGATAATCCCTTAATAAATAAAGGATGGCAACCGATTACTTTATTGGAAAGCACCATCCTTTTCCTTTTTTAAGTAAATTAGTCGCATCAATTCAACTACTATGAGAAAACTATTGTTCACCCTATTGTTCCTTACCACCTTAGTACAAGCTCAAGACAAGGAGAAAGCAATCATTAGCCTGCTTCTGGATAACTGGCACAAAGCGGCTGCAGAAGGAAAATTTGACACCTACTTTAATTATTTGGCTGACGAATCCATTTTCATTGGGACAGATGCCACGGAGAACTGGAACAAAAAGCAATTCATGGATTTTTCCAAACCGTATTTTGACCGAGGGAAAGCCTGGAATTTTACTGCTATTGAAAGAAATATCTATTTTGACAAATCAGGTAAAATGGCTTGGTTTGACGAATTATTGAATACACAGATGAAGATATGCCGTGGCAGCGGTGTATTAATGAAAGTAGGCAAAGAGTGGAAAATCAAGCACTATGTTTTATCCATGACCGTTCCGAATGACAATACCAACGAGGTGATCAAAGTCAAAGCCGCTTTAGAAGATCCGTTGATTGAAAAATTAAAAGCAAATTATAAACCGAACTAATACCGATGGAAAACAACAATCAACCCCAACCCAAGAATAAGTTACTGTTACAAATTCTCATTTTTGTAGTTACTTTTCTGGTAGCCTTTTTTGGCACCAAATTCTTTTTGGGAAAATAAAATGAGGAACGCTAAGGCGTTCCTTTTTAATTCCAGATTATAGTATCTCATTAGAACATCGTTCGGTTGGATTGTGTTGTGTGGGAATGTGAAAATCGTTTGAGGTTGAAGTATTTCATTTGACTGTTTAAGAAGTAGCATAGCCCAATGAACCATAAGTCCTACTACACTTATACACTACTCATACTATACTTATATAGCACTTATATAACACTT
>DATEDY010000214.1:0-2833 GCA_035281405.1 Flavobacterium sp. | reverse complement strand
GTTGATCGGGTCTTCAGTGAGATTTCCGTTGCTTAACTTGTATTTGTTTGCATCTGTTGCAAGGATGTTTGTGTCGAAGGTTGATTCTCCGAGCTGGGTCAACGCATGTGTAAAAGCTTCTGTTACCGAAAGTGTTGGTCGCGTTGTGTTTACTTTGGAGGCAACATTACTTAGAAAACCCTCAGGAGTGTTGATGATTTCTCCGTTTTTAATCCAGAAATACAAATAGGACTGCTGTATTTCAATGCCTTGATGTGATTGTTTTACATAGCAGTTGTCTATTTTAGTTGTTTCTGAACTGGTAATGTTTTCCAGTATCCAATCATGAGTATCTTGATTGGTCAGTTGAAGTTTTTGTGTGTTGTCGTCTAAATACTTTTGTATTTTCTCATTGTTGGATTGAGAATGAACAGAAGTAAAGCCTGCCACTACACAAAATAAGGATAAGAGTAGTCTTTTTTTCATAACATGCAGATTACGTGTTGATTGTTTTCTGCTAATTTATTGAAAATTTTGAGATTTACTCTATTTTTTAGAGTGCATTTGAGATTATTTTGTTAAATTTTAACGCATTACCATCGGTTAACATAGACACAAAATGACAAATGTGAAGTAGACGCCCATAAAGTGTTTCTTTTTCGATATTCTGCTTTTCTGGAAGAATCTTCAGTAACAAATTGTCAAAATTGGTGGCTTTGCCATCATGCTTATTGTTGTAAGCTGTAATGAACTTATCCAACAAATTGTTGATGATCTGATAACCGTTTATCTCCTTTTCAATCACCTCCCGACTTTGGTAAATGTTTTTGACACTCAGTTTAATGATGTCATTCATTTGTGCATTGTATTTGCTTTTGTCAGTTAATGCATAAGGGAATTTACCTTGTAAAATAGCTTCTTCGTTGTCAATAAAAACTTTTACAGCATCATTGATTAAACTTCCTATCGCTAAGGCACGTAAATAACTGATTCGGTCTTCTTTTGTGGTCAAAGCATTGTATTTCGAAGAATCAATGGAATCTTTCACTAAGTTGATTAAATATTCCAAAGCAAAATCTTCCGATACCAATCCTAAGTTAATTCCATCCTCAAAATCAATGATGGTATAACAAATGTCATCGGCAGCTTCCACTAAATAGGCTAACGGATGTCTTTCATAACCGATATTATCATCCGATTTATTAGGGATCAAACCTAATTCATTGGCAACTTCTTTGAAAAACGTTTTGTCCTGCTGGAAGAAACCGTACTTTTTATCAGCTATGTTTGGCGTTGGTTTTTTCGGAAGGCTTTCTTTTGGGTATTTCATGAATGCTCCCAAAGTGGCGTAGGTTAGTCGCAATCCGCCTTCTACACCGGGACGTGAGCCGGTTACAACCGAAAACCCATTGGCGTTGCCTTCAAAATCAATTAAATCTTGCCATTCTTTATCGGTTAACTGACTTTTATACTGTTGTCCTTTTCCAATGGAAAAATATTCGCCTATGGCTTTTTCGCCTGAATGCCCAAAAGGTGGATTTCCAATGTCGTGTGCTAATGCGGCAGCCGCCACAATCGCTCCGAAATCATTCATATGATAACCATGAACTTCCTGTAAATAAGGGTATTTTTCTAATATCTTTTTGCCAACGAGCCTTCCTAATGATCGTCCTACAACCGAAACTTCCAAACTATGTGTTAAACGGGTGTGTACGAAATCTGTTTTGGATAACGGAATAACCTGTGTTTTGTCTTGTAAACTTCTGAAAGCGGCAGAAAAAATAATACGATCGTAATCAACTTCAAATCCCAAACGGGTGTCATCTTGTTCTTTACGTAATCGTTTACTGGTGTCGCCTTGGCGTTTTAAAGATAAAAGTTGTTCCCAGTTCATCATTGGTTTTAGTTTTAGAATGCAGATTTTAGTTTTTAAATTTCAAAGGTGTGATTTAGCTTTCTTTCTTCATACAGATGCTGTTTTCCACACCAATGTATTGCCCGTAATTCGGGATAAGATGATAGCCGGTTTTTTCATACAATGCAATGGCACTTTCGAGTTTAGGGGAAGTTTCAAGAATGAAGTTAGGGTAGCCGGTTTCAGTTGCCCAGTTTTCCAACTCGCTTAAAATGAAACGGGCAATACCTTTGCCTCTGTGATCCGGATGCACAAACATGCGCTTGATTTCAGCAGTTGTGTCATCAAATTTTTTGAAAGCACCACAACCTACCGCAATTTCATTTTCATAAACAACTAAAACATGATCCAATTGAACATTGTTGTAGAAGGCAAAAAAATCTCTTTCTTCGCCATCAATATCCACAAGATATTCGTCAAAAAGTGCTGATAACTTCTTGAAGTCAGGATTGTCGGAAGTTGTTCGAACCAGTTGCATTATTCTTTATCGTTTGCCAGAAAAAATACACGTGATTTTTTAGGATACAAATTGTAGCTTTTATCACTTGGATTTTCAATCACTGTTTTAATGTTGATTAGATCTCCTAGCTTGAAATTCTTTTCGGTATATTGGTAATCCAATAAGTATTCACCACAGAAATAATTCCCGTGTTCGTCCTTTTCAATGATTCCTGTATAGATTCCTTTTTTATCTTTTGACATCTCTTTTTATTTATGTTTCAAATATACGTATTCAGAAAATAAAAAACAGCCATCCTAAGACAGCTGTTGGTTTATTTACTTATGTTTAATCATTATGATCCACACATTTCGCAATCTTCCGGACCAGCATTTTTAGCCAATTCAATCATTGCTCTGTATTCTTCAACACTCATAGAAGCAGGTTCTTCCACAACTTCAATGGTTACAGCTTGTGTTTCTTCTTTTACTTCTACAGGT
>DATEDY010000213.1:0-2134 GCA_035281405.1 Flavobacterium sp. | reverse complement strand
TAGTCCTTTGCCCGGTTATCCAATTCCAGTGCAAATAAATTACTGGCTGTTTTGGATTGACCGTATGCTAATAAGGTTTCATATTCTCTGTGATTGAAATTTGGATCCTCAAAATCGAAAGGAGCCATCTGATGACCCAATGATGATACATTAATAACTCTTGCTCCGTTGGCTTTTTTTAGTGCAGGAAATAATCGGGCCGTCAAATGAAATTGTCCTAAGTAGTTAGTAGCCAATTGCGATTCGGTGCCCCAATTATCTCTGCGCAAAGGTACCCACATAATTCCGGCATTGTTGATAAGCAGGTGTAATGGTCGGTTTGAATTCAGGAATTTTTCTGCAAAAGCATCGATAGAAGCAGGGTTAATAACATCCATGGCTTCAATCTCTACATTGTTGATGCCTTCTAAATTCCGTTTTGCTTTTTCAATGTCTCTCGCCGGTACTATTACGGTTGCTCCTGCATGGACAAGTGTTTTGGTGGTTTCCAGTCCGATACCCGTGTTCCCTCCTGTTACGATGGCAATTTTTCCGGTTAAATCAATTCCTTTGATTACATCTGATGTTGTTGAGGATGCGTTAAAGCCTGAACCGATTGGCTGTTGTAATGCGCCCTGATAATTGTTCTGTCTCATTTTTTTTCTATTTAAAGTAATAAGACAAAATTAGGCTGGTTAAAGGTGAAGCATTTTGTTTAAAAGGTCAACTTACTTTGTTTTAAATGTCAATGCTATTTCATACAGTAAGTATCTCTTATTGATCATATGTACTCGGCTTAAGTAAGGCGTAATACAATTATACAATGAAAATCACGTAAATCTACCTGATTCCTTTTTTGAATTTTGCGCTACTATTGTAGGAATAAAATGATAAAACGACAAGCTGTAAAATGCTTAATGCAACGCAGCCTAAACTCTTGAATAGCAAACTAACTAAAAATAAATAAGATGTTACAACGTAAAAACCTTGCAGACAAACAAGCATCTGCAAATAAGGCGCTATTGAGTGATGCGCAAACCGATAACCAAGGTATATTGGAGAACTTGATGTCGGGATATTCCAAAGTACTGATTGAAGATCCGGTCAGACCTTTTTATGTGGACGAACTACAGCAAGTGGTAAACGATGTTGATTACGGAATTTTACAGGCTTTAGAAGGTACTTGGGTGAGTTACAACAATAGCGATAAAAGCCAAAGAAAAATGAATGGTACGGGTATACATACTACTATCATGCCTTCTCCGGGTACAAATTCAGGTAATATTCCCGGAAAGTACAGTTTCGAATGTGAAGAGTATATTGAGAAACTGACTTTTAATTTGGTTCCGGGTGGTGTACGAAATCGCGGTGGAGGAAACGAGCAATTCTGTGGTGCGGTGAAGTACGAGCAAAGTATTAAAAGTGTAAATGATGTGAATGGCCAACTCCAATACACTCCGATTCACGAGGAAAACGGCATGTATTTATGGTTGAGTGATGTATTCAATCATGCAGCCACTGATCAATCCATTAAGGAAGACCGTGGTATCCACGCCATTTCACCGGACAACCCGAATAAAGATTTATATAAAAGCGGCTATCAGGATGAAACGCTGTTCCTGATTGTAAATGAGAAAGGCGTAAAAGAATATGTCACTCTGGAAAATCTGAACGGCCGTCACTATACTGAAATTATCGCTGCTAAAGAACTTAGAAAAGGAGCCGGACAAACCGGACCTTATTTTATACCAGATTACTCTATTTCCCGAAGCGGTGTTATCCCTCATGGAAGTACAATAACATTATTGGGAGATTTGGTTCCGAACAGCGCAGGGTATTTAATCGATGGTGCTCCGCAATTCCCTCATGGTGATGCTGCCTGGAAATACGATCATCTTTCCATTTCGAGAACGATGGGTGGAGCAGGTGCCAGCGAAACCAATCCTATAAACCTTGATCAGGCACCGCCTGCTTGGGTATTCGAAACATTAAACGACCAGAATGATCCGGGAGAGAATAAAATCTATACGCAAAGAATACTGGCTCATGAATTGTATCCGTATTCGGTACGACCTGATTTACGCCTTCGTGATTCCCTTGCTGAGGATAAAGTGAAAAACCATGTACTAATCCAGATGTCTTCTAAAAACAAAAC
>DATEDY010000212.1:0-3572 GCA_035281405.1 Flavobacterium sp. | reverse complement strand
ATTGTACGACCATAAAATTGAAAACGTTACTTTTGAACCGTATGAAGAAACTTTCGAATACGAGCATCATTTAGTAGAACAATTCATGACCGTTATAGCAAAATAATTTATGATAAAAATATCTACTGATAAAAAAAACATCCTGGTAGCACCGCTCAATTGGGGCTTAGGCCATGCCACCCGTTGCATTCCCATCATCAATGCATTAATCGATTATGGCTATAATCCTATCATTGCTTCTGACGGCATAGCTTTAGAATTGTTACAGAAGGAATTTCCATCATTGGAAACCATAGAATTGCCATCATACCACATCGAATATGCAAAAAAAGGATCACATTTCAAGCTGAAACTTTTATTGAATAGCCCAAAGATGATTAACGCCATACTTTCAGAAAAAAAGAAAACCCGTCAAATCATTAAATCCCACAACATTCATGGAATTGTATCTGACAACCGTTTAGGAGTTGTGAATAGTACAATTCCATCCGTTTTCATTACACACCAACTTAATGTAATGACAGGAAACACAACTTGGATTACTACACAATTACATAATTTGATCATCAAAAAATTTGACGAATGTTGGGTACCGGATGTTGATGCTGTTCCTAACTTAAGTGGAAATTTAGGTCATCCCGAAAAAAAACAAGCCAACATCAAGTACATTGGTCCGTTGAGTCGATTACACAAAAAGAATTTAACAAAGAAGTACGATTTAATGGTAATACTTTCTGGACCGGAACCACAACGAACAATGCTTGAAGAAAAGTTAACTTTCGAATTAGAAGCCTACACTGGAACCATTCTTTTTGTGAAAGGAAGAATTGATGAGCAGCAAGTTGTGGAGATAAAAAATCAATTTACTTTTTACAATTACATGAATACGGAACAAATTGAAATTGCTTTTAATGAAAGTGATAAAGTTTTATGCCGTTCGGGATATACTACGGTGATGGATTTAGCTAAATTAAAGAAAAAAGCATTCTTCATCCCAACTCCGGGTCAATACGAACAAGAATATCTGGCCAAAAAGTTCAAAGAAGAAGGTTTAGTGCCAAGTTGCAGACAGGATAAATTCAAATTAAAAAAACTGGAAAAAATAGATTTATACAAAGGCTTACGAAGTTTTGACAGCCATATCAAATGGCAGGATTTACTCTCAGTATTCGAATAAAAAAACCGGCTATCTTGCCGGTTTTTTTTTATGAAGTAGGTCAGTTTAGCTTACTTTCTGTAAGCAACTGTTTCTTTTTCCCATTTATTAACCACAGCCACACGACTGTCTTTATAGTCAACTTCGTTCAAACTACCATCGCTCCAGAAAAACCATTTTCCGGCTTTTTGACCGTTTGCATATTCACCCATTGACAATTTAATTCCTTTTTCATTGTATGAAATCCATTTTCCGTGCACCTTTCCATCTTTGTAAAAACCTTCCTGTTTTATACTACCATTTTCATAGTAATAAGTAGCTTTTACCAAGTTGCCATCTATTTCATATTTTGGCTCAATTTCCTGCGCCATCATCATTCCTGATACAAATAAAGCGCATGCTAATAACGTATTTTTCATAGGTTTACGATTTAAGGATTCCTAATTGTTTAACCAAATATATAATTTTAATTTACAATAAAAAAACTTTTACTTAACAATTTGGTAACATTAAGAAATAGCACAAAAAAATCGAATTAACTCAAATTCAACAACTTGACATTAATTCGATTAATAATGCATTATTAAGGCTCTAAAACCTATTTATTTTACACTTTTTCTAAAGTAAATGAAAATTCAGAGCCTTTACCAAATTTACTTTCCACATAAATTTTTTCATCATGTGCTTCAATAATATGCTTTACAATAGACAATCCAAGACCTGATCCACCTTCACTTCGCGCACCACTTTTATCGACTCTGAAAAAACGTTCGAACAAACGGGAAATATTCTGCTTTTCGATGCCTTCTCCATTGTCACTCACTCTAATAATCACTTTGTTACTAGTTAAATCTTCAATTCCAATTTCTGTAGATCCACCATCTTTACCATACTTAATGGAATTCACAACAAGATTCAACATTACTTGTTGGATTTTTTCGTAATCGGCTAAAACCATAATCGGTTTATAATATTTGGAATCAAAACTCAAAGTGATATCCTTTTTATTCGCTTTTATTTCGAGAAGATCCATTACATTCTGGGCCAATTCAACTATATCAAACTCCACCATTTCAAGACTTTCATCACCCATCTCCAACTTAGAAATCATATCTAAATCTTCTACGATATAGACCAAACGTTCCACACCTTTTTCTGCGCGTTCAAGGTACTTTTTGCGTAATACTTTATCCTTATGTGCTCCATCGAGTAATGTAGATATATAACCTTGAACAGTAAATAACGGTGTTTTTAACTCGTGAGACACATTACCTAAAAACTCACGACGAAATTCTTCGCGGTCTTTCAGCATTTCAATTTCCAATTTTTTATCGGTAGCAAACTTTTTAACCTGTTTGGTTAAGGTAGCCATATCAGTAGTAATAGGTTGACTTCTGAATTCTGATGAATCCAAAAAAGAAATATCATCATAAATCTTTTTAACTCTTCTGTAGATAAAATGCTCTACGCGATACTGCAGTACGAAAAAGGAAAAAATGAATAAGGAAACTCCGAAAACTATGGTAAAAGACCAATTTAACGTGAAATAAAAATAAGAAAGAATGGTAACAAATCCAGAAGAAAACAACGCAATGTACAATGCTGACTTAACAGCAAACTTATACGTCTTCTTAAAATTGATGCTCATTAAAATTCAAATTTATAACCTACTCCTTTAATTGTTTTGAATAATTCTTCTCCGATTTTCTCACGAAGTTTTCTGATATGCACATCAATGGTTCGACCACCAACTACCACTTCATTACCCCAAACTTTGTCCAGAATTTCTTCTCTTTTGAACACCTTCCCTGGTTTGGAAGCCAATAAATAGAATAATTCAAATTCTTTTCTTGGTAAAATAATCTCCTGTCCTTCCTTATGGATTTTATATTCTTCGCGGTTAATTTCAATGCCGCCTACATTCAAACTATCACTTGCGGCTTCATCCTCTTTTAGTCGGCGCAATAATGCCTTTACTTTACTTACCAATACTTTAGGTTTAATTGGTTTTGTAATATAGTCATCTGCTCCGGCATCAAATCCGGCAACTTGAGAATAATCTTCACTGCGTGCAGTTAAAAATGTAATAATGGTTTGACTTAATTCTGGTATTTTTCTGATGTTTTCACAAGCTTCCATGCCGTCCATTTCGGGCATCATTACATCCATAATAATTAAATGTGGAAGATGTTTTTTAGCTTTTTCAATAGCTTTTTTTCCGTTATCAGCAGTAAATATCTGATAACCTTCTTGGGTTAAGTTATATCCTACAATTTCCAGGATATCTACCTCATCATCAACTAAAAGAATCTTAATATCCTTCTTTTTCATACAAAGAGCTTGATTGTTTATTTGACGTAAAAGTAGGCAATATTTGAAAGAAAATATTGTGATTACACAAATTTAATCTCTTAAC
>DATEDY010000211.1:0-9290 GCA_035281405.1 Flavobacterium sp. | reverse complement strand
TTTCGAGAGGAGGTTTTTGACTGTTTTCTTCGATATGTACACGAATTTCCCCTGAAGTGTTTTTCTCAGCTAAAGCAATTGCATTTACAATTTCCTGTTCTTCAGCTTTGGTTAAGAAATCTTCGGTTTTAGACATTACTTGTTTATTTTTTGTTGTCAAAGTTAAATTCCACTTCCGGAGCTTTTTCGGCACCTTGTTCTGCTTCGAATCTTGCCATTTCATCAAATCCGAATAATTTGGCAAAAATTACTGAAGGAAATGTTTTGATTCTCTTGTCGTAAGTGTTTACAGAGTCATTATAACGATCTCTTTCCACATTGATTCTGTTTTCTGTGCCTTCTAATTGTGACTGCAATTCAAGGAAGTTTTGATTCGCTTTTAATTCAGGATATTGCTCAACAGTAACCAATAATTTTGATAATGAACCTTTTAGTCCATCCTGTACTTGTTGGAATTGTGCTAGTTGTTCTGGAGTTACATTTGTTGGGTCAATTGTAACGCTGGTTGCTTTTGCACGAGCTTCAATAACCGCAGTTAATGTTCCTTTTTCAAAATCGGCTGCGCCTTGTACTGTTTTTACTAAGTTTCCAATTAAATCATTTCTTCTTTGATAAGCACTTTCCACTTTTGACCAAGCTGTTTTGGCATCTGCCTGAACACCTACTAATCCGTTATAAGATGAAACTGCCCAAAATAGTAATACTACTACGATAGCTCCGGTAATTAACCATTTTCTCATGTTTGTCTGTTTTAGTTATTTGAATTTATGATTGTACGAAAAAGTTTGAAAAAAGTTACAACTCATTTTTAATATTCAGGAGTTGTGTTTTGATGGTTTCTAATTTGCGGATGATTTCAAATTTGTCCAACGTTTTCTTTTGTCCTTCTTTTAAATGTACTTTGGCGCCTTCAAGAGTGAAACCTCTTTCTTTGACCAAATGATAAATTAATTGTAAGTTTTTAACGTCTTCTGGCGTAAACATTCGATTGCCTTTTGCGTTTTTCTTAGGTTTTAGTATGTCGAATTCTTTATCCCAAAAGCGTATTAACGATTGGTTTACGTTAAAAGCTTTGGCAATTTCGCCCATGCTGTAGTATAATTTTTCAGGTAAATTGATGTGCATTAGTCAAAAGATTGGTTTTCTTGTGTGGCCATTTTAGCAATTGCGGTATATTCTACAGCCGAAATATCTCCGTAGTAGAAATTAATTGGGTTAACTACTTTTCCGCCTTTATGAACTTCATAATGTAGATGTGGCGCTTGGCTTCGTCCTGTACTTCCCACAAAACCTATAATATCGCCTCTTTTTACGCGTTTCCCAGGACGGCAGTTGTAACGGCTCAAATGGGCATAAAGAGTTTCGTATCCGAAGCCATGACTGACTACTATATGATTTCCAAATCCTGATGCTCCTGCATCGGCTCTTCGTACAACACCATCGCCAGTGGCATAAACGGGAGTTCCGGTTGGAGAGGTAAAATCCATCCCTTTGTGCATTTTACGTGCTTTGGTAAATGGATCGCTTCGATAACCAAAACCGGATGCCATGTGTCGTAATTGTTCGTTTTTAACCGGTTGGATGGCAGGTATTGAGGAAAGGAATTTTTGTTTGTTTTTAGCCAGCTTCAAAATGTCATCCAATGATTTGGATTGTGTTGCTAATTCCTCAGAGATAGTTTTAACTCTTTTGTTGGTGAAGCTGATGATTTTTTGATTATCGTAATTGACTAATTGCTTGAAAGTAGCCTTGGCATTTATACTGTCTTTTATTTCTTCATCAAAACCAGCTGAGTTAAAATATACCTTGTAAATGTTGTTGTCACGTTCCTGTATTGCAAGGATAACTTCGTCTATTTCGTCTATTTTTTCGTTTAGAAGCGCATAGTTAATCTTCATGTTTTCCAGCTGTCGCGCATGAATTTTGTCTTTCGGAGTTTCAAAATAACTCGAGTTTGAAGCAATGAAAAAAGACAGGAATCCAAATAGTGCTGAAGCTAATAAAAACAAGGCGATGTAACCTATATTTCTACCTTTTTTGGGTTTGATTTTTCGGTAGGCTAAATTTTCGGTATCGAAATAATATTTTACTTTCCCCATTCTTTAAAAATGTACTATTTTTGCACACATTATTACAAAGTAACGAAATATTAGTCAAAAAGATAAATTTTTTTGAAAGCTGATATTCGCTTTTTTGTAATTCAGAAGTAGTCAATTTGTTAATTAAGTATTCGTTTTTGAAACTAGTAAACAGATTAAATATAACCGAATAAAGTTAAATAATGAAATCACAAGACATTCGTAGAAAGTATTTGCAATTCTTTGAAACCCGCGGTCACTTGATTGTGCCTTCGGCGCCAATTGTTTTAAAAGATGATCCGACCCTGATGTTTAATAATTCAGGAATGGCTCAGTTCAAAGAATTCTTTTTAGGTAACGGAACTCCTAAAAGTCCGCGTATAGCCGATACTCAAAAATGTCTTCGTGTTTCAGGAAAACATAATGATTTAGAAGATGTAGGTTTTGATACGTATCATCACACGATGTTCGAAATGTTAGGAAACTGGTCGTTTGGAGATTACTTCAAAAAAGATGCGTTGGCTTGGGCTTGGGAATTCTTAACAGAAGAATTAAAAATTGACAAAGACCGTTTGTATGTTTCGGTTTTTGAAGGTAATACTGCCGAGAATGTTCCGTTCGATCAGGAAGCGTTCGATATTTGGAAACAATACGTTTCTGAAGACAGAATCATTCTGGGAAACAAAAAAGATAACTTCTGGGAAATGGGAGATCAAGGACCGTGCGGACCATGTTCTGAAATTCACGTGGATATCCGTTCTGATGAAGAAAGAGCGCAAGTTTCAGGCCGTGATTTAGTGAACGCTGATCATCCGCAGGTAGTGGAAATCTGGAATAACGTATTCATGGAATTCAACCGTAAGGCTGATGGCTCATTAGAAAAATTACCTGCACAACACGTAGATACCGGAATGGGATTTGAACGTTTGTGTATGGCAATGCAAGATGTGACTTCTAATTACGATACCGATGTGTTTACACCGTTGATTGAAAAAGTGGAGCAAATTACCGGATTGAAGTATACTAGTAACGAAGTTAAAAATATCTCAGAGGAGCAAAATAAAATCAATATTGCCATTCGTGTAATTGTAGATCACGTGCGTGCGGTAGCATTTGCTATTGCTGACGGTCAGTTGCCTTCCAATACAGGAGCCGGATATGTAATTCGTCGTATTTTACGTCGTGCAATCCGTTACGGATTTACATTCTTAAATAAAAAAGAACCTTTTATTAATGAACTGGTTGCGGTTTTAGCTACGCAGATGGGTGAATTTTTCCCGGAAATCAAAGCTCAGCAAAATTTGGTCACCAATGTGATTAAGGAAGAAGAAGCTTCGTTTTTAAGAACATTAGATCAAGGGTTGCAATTATTGGAGAATGTTATTGTAGAAACTCAAGGAAAAGAAGTCTCAGGTGCCAAAGCATTTGAATTATATGATACTTTTGGATTCCCTAAAGATTTAACGGCGTTAATTCTGAAAGAAAAAGGAATGACTTATAACGAAGCAGAATTTGATTCGGAATTAGAGAAACAAAAAGCGCGTTCGCGTGCCGCTTCTGAAATGACAACTGATGACTGGACAGTTTTAATTGACGGTAATGTAGAAACTTTCGTTGGATATGATCAAACTCAAAATGATGTAAAGATTACCCGTTTCCGTAAAGTTGATTCTAAAAAAGACGGGGTTTTATACCAAATCGTTTTAGATAATACACCTTTCTACCCTGAAGGTGGTGGACAGGTTGGAGATAAAGGGACTTTGGTTTCTGCAAATGAAACTATTGAGATCATCGATACTAAAAAAGAGAATAACCTGATTTTGCATTTTGCTAAAAGTTTACCGGAAAATGTAAATACTGCATTTCAGGCAAAAGTGAACACCGAATTACGTGATTTATGCGCGAGTAACCACTCGGCTACTCACTTGTTGCACCAAGCGTTACGCGCTGTTTTGGGAACGCATGTAGAGCAAAAAGGTTCATTGGTAGCGCCAAATTATTTGCGTTTTGACTTCTCACACTTTTCAAAAGTGACAGAGGAAGAATTGAAACAAGTGGAAGATTTTGTAAATGCAAGAATTCAGGAGCATTTGCCATTAATTGAAAGAAGAAGTATTCCTTTTGCACAAGCTATCGAAGAAGGTGCAATGGCATTATTCGGAGAGAAATACGGTGATAATGTACGCGCCATCAAATTCGGAGAAAGTATGGAATTGTGTGGTGGAATCCACGTGAAGAATACTGCAGAAATCTGGTATTTCAAAATTATTTCTGAAGGAGCGGTTGCTGCGGGTATCCGTCGTATTGAAGCAATTACTAATGATGCTGTGAAAGATTTCTTTGCAAATCAGGAAAATTTGATTGCTGAAATTAAAGAAGTATTGAAAAATCCGCAGGACGTAATGAAATCAGTTGTTTCATTACAAGATGAAAATGCGAAGTTGAAGAAACAAGTAGAGCAATTATTAAAAGAAAAAGCAAAAAACCTAAAAGGGGAATTGGCTTCTCAGTTGCAAAGCATCAATGGAGTTGATTTCTTAGCGGTTCAAGTAGATTTAGATGCAAACGGAGCTAAAGATCTAGCTTATGAATTAGGTAACAATAAAAATAATTTATTTGCTGTTCTAGCTACTGTAACGGAAGATAAACCGATGCTAACTTGTTATGTTTCGAAAGAATTAGTAGAGGCAAAAGGCTTGAATGCTGGACAAGTGGTTCGTGAGCTTGGGAAATACATCCAAGGTGGCGGAGGTGGTCAGCCTTTCTTTGCTACGGCAGGAGGTAAAAATCCAGCTGGCGTGAAAGAAGCATTGGAAAAAGCAGTTGAGTTTGTAAAATAAAAAGAAACCCTGTTAGCTCATAAACTAACAGGGTTTTTAGATTAAAAATGTATTTATATGAAATTTAAGTTCTTATTTATAATTCTTTTGATAATGAATTCGGGATATTCCCAGCGATTTAAAATTCTGGAAGGGAAATTAGAAAATTTGAAAAACATTAGTTCTTTTAGGACAGAATTCAATTACGAGAATATACAAGTTCACGGTTTTATTTCGGAAGAAGAGTTCTTAAAGGAAAAAATGGAGAAACGAAAGGATAATCCTGATAAGGCAGCCGAATTTAAAACCAGTTGGTATTCTAATCGTGAGCAATACTACAATCCTGCATTTATAGAGTATTTTAACAGCTATTTTAAAAATCAGGAATGCAAAATTGATTCAGGATCAGCTTATCTGATGAAGGTCAATCTTACTTGGATTTATAACGGTTATGCTGTGGAACCGGCTAAACTTTCTGCAGTTATCGATTTTTACGAAGCGAATAATCCTTCCAAAAAACTTTTATCTATCGAGTTTGATAAAGTAATTGGTTATGAAAAGAAGATGGTGATGGTTCATGATCATGAAAGAATAGCGGGAGCTTTTGAAAAATTAGCCAGAAATTTAGCAATTCAATTGAAACGATTTCATTAAAAGATGAAACTTAAAAACAAATAAAAAAGCCTTTCATTATTTTGAAAGGCTTTTTTTATTAAGCTACAGCTGTACTTTTTCTCTCTCCGATTTGTTGTCTCCACATGGCGTAGTACAAACCTTTTTCGTCAAGTAAATCACCATGTTTCCCTTGTTCGATTATTTTCCCTTGTTCTAATACAAAAATCTTATCGGCATGCATAATGGTTGATAAACGATGGGCAATTAGAATAGTAATTCTGCTTTGGTCAGAGATACTTCGAATGGTCGAATTGATTTCTTCTTCAGTAATAGAATCCAATGCCGAAGTGGCTTCATCAAAGATTAATAAATTAGGATGACGTAATATGGCTCTGGCAATCGATAAGCGTTGTTTTTCGCCTCCAGATACTTTGATTCCGCCTTCACCTATTGTTGTGTCTAAGCCGTTTTCAGCACGATTTAAAAGTTTTTCACAACTGGCTTTATACAATGCATCTAAAAGTTCTTTATCAGAAGCGTCTGGTTTCACAAATAATAAGTTTTCCCGAATTGTTCCCGAAAATAATTGTGCATCTTGGGTTACAAACCCTAATTGTCTTCTCAGTTCTAAGATATCAATGGATTTTGAATCGATGCCGTTGTATAAAACCTGACCTTCGGCTGGTGGATACAAACCTACTAATAATTTGACCAATGTTGTTTTTCCGGCTCCGGACGGACCAACAAAAGCTATGGTTTCTCCTTGTTTGATATTGAAATTGATGTTTTCAACGGCCGGCTGACTTGCGGATTTGTGTTTGAAACTAACATTGGAAAAAACTAAGGACTGAATTGTACCCATTGCTTCCGGTTTTTCAGGGCGGTGTTCAGAAGTTGCATTTAAAAGTTTTTCAAAGTTTTCCATCGAAACTTTGGTTTCATTTCTGGCAATAATGAAAGCACTTAATTCCTGTAGCGGATTGAAGATAAAGAAAGTGAAAAATACCATAGTCAATAAATCTCCAACAACAATTTTATCGCCAAATAAGAAGTAGTACAAGGTAAAAATCACGCAGGTTCGCATAAAATGAACTGTGGTTCCTTGTATGAAACTCAAACTTCTGATAAAGCGAACTTTCTGTAGTTCCAATTGAAGAATTTTATGTGTATTCGAGTTCAAGCGTTCTTCTTCCTGGTAAGTTAATCCTAAACTTTTGACTAATTCGATATTACGTAAACTTTCTGTAGTCGAGCCAGCTAAAGAGTTTGTTTTTTGGACAATAGTTCTGGAGACGGCTTTGATTTTTTTGCCTAGGAATGAGCTGATATAAGCAATGACAGGTGCTGTCAATACAAATATGAAAGCAATACGGTAGTCTATTCTGGAGATGTAAACAAGTACAAAAATAAAACCGATGATAGTTTGAAAGATTAGCGATATAGAAAGCGTGATCAATTTCTCTGAATCAGTACGTACCTTCTGTAATTTACTCAAGGTTTCACCACTGCGCTGATCTTCAAAATCTTCATATGGCAAGTCTAAGGATTTTTTGATCCCGTCAGTATACATTTCTGCACCAGTACGCTGTATAACGATATTGGTAAAGTAATCCTGAAAATTTTTGGTAATTCTTGATATCATTGCTGCTCCCAGAGAAAGACCAAGCCAGAAAGACAGTGCTTTGATGAATTCAAGCTCTTTCCCTTTGTATTTAGCGATACCCACACCGCAATCCTGCATTAGTTTACCGGTAATAATCGAATCACTTAAACTAAAACAGATATTTATGGCGGCCATCAATAAGGCGAAAAATAATAAAGCTTTGTGTTTTTTGAGATAACTGTATAGTAGTTTCATATTGTTTTTAGAATCGTCCTGTTGTTTTGAAGACAAACAAAATTAAGGAATTAATAAGTGAAGAAATCGTTAAAATTATGAGAAAAAAAATCTTTGAAAATGAATGTTTTAAACTGAGTTTTTCTCTTTAGTTGTATTTAAGATCATTTTCTTTAAAGTTTATTGGAAAAGTATTTGGCAGGTTAAAATAAATCATAACTTTGCATTTCAAAGTACTTTTAATTTTAAAAAAGAAACAACATGGAATATGTTAAAAAGAAAGGGGTTTACGCAAGTATCGTTGTTACAATACTTAGTATTTGTATTCTAATAGCCTCTTTGGTTGGTATACGGCAGGAAATCAGAGGCATGGAGATGTTGTGTTTTTTTGCTATGGTTATCGAAATAATCTATGGAGTGACTTTTAGTTTTAAGGTGTTAAAGAATAAAGAAAGTTATAATCATATCATTCCTTTTTTATTTTTAAACTGGTTTATCGGTTGCTTTTCGACCAATGTCTTGATCTGTATTTTTGAGAATTTACCAGTTTGGGTTTATGTTGTCACATTTACCTTTTGTTTGTCTAATTTCTTTATATATAATGACTACAGACACAAAGTAGTAACGCCTGTTTCTTATTTTATAAATGGAATGTTCTTTTTAATGATTGTTTATTTCATGGTTTATCTTATTCCGTTTATGCCAATATCTTTAATAGGTATTTTGGGCTTAGGTTTAGGATTTTACGGATTGGTTCCTTTGATTGTGAGTGTTTGGCATGCCCTAAAATTAGCTGGAAAAATAAAAACAGAAAAGAATAGCTTGTTGGTATTTGCTTCAGGTGGTTTATTCGTGATAATTGGCGTTGTAGCGTTTATTTCACTTTTATATGCTGAGAATGAAAAAATAAATAGCCACTTAATCACTAAATCTTTTGATACTGATAATGATTTACCAAGCTATATAAAAATCTCTCAAAATCTAACGCCTAATTTTTGTAATGAGATACTTCTTAAAAAAGATATCGTATATTTTCATACAAATGATTTTTTTGAATTCAGAGGCCTGGATGGGATTAACCAGCAGTACAACGAAAGAAAAACACATAATCCGATTGTAAATGTTGCCTACCTGTTTATGGATGAACTTTCACTAAGTGGTGATGATAGAATTAATATTTTGAAATCCAATTTTGATAAGCGATTGGAAACCGAAGAGCAACTTTGGAGCGGAACCGATTTGGTAACCAAAAATATTAAAGAAGATGTTAAATTATTCGCCAATGAAAGATTAGCATATACCGAAATAACAATGGATGTGGCTTGCATAAAAGACTCTTGGGGAGATAAAGAAGCCATTTATTCATTTCAGCTTCCTGAAGGTTCAGTAGCTACGTCACTTTCGTTATGGGTTAACGGAGTGGAACGTAAAGGTGTTTTGACTACAAAAGAAAAAGCAAAAGCGGCTTATAAACAAATCGTTGCAGTAGAGGCCAGAGATCCTTCATTGATGCAATGGAAAGAAGGGAATAGAGTTGTTGTTCGTGTTTTTCCAATTAGCGAAAATTTGCCAAGGACTTTTAAGTGCGGATTTACCACACCATTAAAAGTTGATAATGCTAAAATGTACTATTCCAGTTTAGATATTAAAGGTCCGAATATTTCCAATGCAGAAACTTTATCCAGAATACAAGTGGTTGGAAATAGTGAGTTTGAATCCAGTAAAGATTTCGAATTGCAGAATAATTTTTACATTAATGAGTCTAAAGGATTAGACAAATGGGAAGTTGTTTTACCTTTAAATGATGCTGCTTTTGCAAGTTCATTCGTTTGGGAGAATAAAGCATATACTATTCAAAAAATGCAAAAAGAAACGATTTCTTTCGTCCCAAGCGAGATTATCCTGGATGTAAACGCTACTTGGGAAAAGAAAGAGTTGGAA
>DATEDY010000210.1:0-8419 GCA_035281405.1 Flavobacterium sp. | reverse complement strand
TTAATGCATTTCTAAATACATCTTCTAAAATCGCCATAAGCGTTACACGATCTATCAGTTTATCATCTTTGAATTCTGAAAACGAATCGATTAATGCTAAATTCTCCATGCCAACTCTTTAATTTAAAATATTATAGTAACCACTGCATCCACGATATCATCATACACTATTTTCTCGTTATGCAGCACTGTTTCTTTTCCTTTTCCTATCTTTTTAGGTTCTCTCGAACTCCATTCCAATGTAATATCTTCGTCTGAAACATCCACCAATTTCGCCTCAATGGTTTGCGCTTTAGTCTTAACAATCAATGTTCTTCCTATATTTTTTCTATATTGACGAATTTGTTTCAGAGAAGCCGAAACTCCGGCCGAAGCCACCTCCAACCCAAAATCCACATCCTCTCTATCTAAATTATGCTCAATAGCACGGCTAATATTGATACAATCCTGCAACTGTACTCCATTATCACCATCTAAAGTTACAATAATTTTATTAGCATCTGTAATGGTTAAATCAATCAAAAACAGATCTGGATATTCAGCCAAACCTTCGTCTAATAATTGCTTTACTTTTTCTTTGAATCCCATATTGTATAAAAAGAGGCACGCTGTGCGTGCCTCATTATTTAAAAAACTACTAAATAATGGTGCAAATATACTACTTTTTTTATAATAATGAAATTATTGTATTATGTTAAAAATTTTCTTACCTTTAAAGTACGCTTTGACTAAGAAAATTAATTTTAAACTCAAAACACCAAAATTATGAAACGGATATTAGTCCCTACAGATTTTTCTGAACATGCTGAGTATGCTTTAAAAGTTGCCGCTCAGATTGCTAAAAAAAACGATGGTGAAATCATTTTAGTTCACATGCTTGAATTGCCACATCAGGAAAATGACGCAATCACACATGGTTTGGAAATCCCCGAAGTTATGTTCTTTAAAAATGCAGTTCTGAAAAAAATGGAAGAACTAATGGATCGCGATTACCTGGAAGATGTTAGAGTTTCAGAAATTGTCCAATTAGACATTGCACACCAAGGCATCATGAAAATAGGCAAAAATTATGACATAGACCTAATCATAATGGGGTCTCACGGAGCAAGTGGCATGAAAGAAATGTTTGTAGGATCTAACGCTGAAAAAGTAGTTAGAAATTCAGATATTCCAGTTTTAATCATCAAAGATGACAAAGACACTTTCAATGTAGATCATTTTGTTTTTGCTTCAGATTTTTCAGACGAGATTAAAAAACCGTTTGCGAGAGTAGTTGAATTAGCGAATGACTTCGGAGCTACTTTACACCTACTAAACATCAACACACCTAATAATTTCAAATCTACACACACAGCACAATCCATCATTGACAACTTTGCAAAAGAGTTTGACATTCAAAATTATCAGACTCATATTTATAACGACGCCAACATTGAAGCCGGAGTTTTAAACTTTGCCAACCATGTTAAGGCTGACTTAGTTGGCATGTGCACCCACGGAAGAAAAGGACTAGCACATTTCTTAAACGGAAGTGTTAGCGAAAGCTTGGTAAACCACGCACACAAACCCGTGATTACTTTCAAAATTTAACTGAAACTGAAATAAAAAAAGAAAGCCATGCATTGCATGGCTTTCTTGTATCTAATCCTATTTATGATTACTTATTCATATGTTGCATTTCATATACAAAAGTATCCAAATCAACATTCAGCATTAATAACGAGAAAGCCTTATCAACAATATAACCTACGTTACCCGGAGTAAATCCAAGAGCTAAAGCGAACTTTGTAACAATTTCCTTTTGCTTCGGACCCAAAACATGATCAGCATATACCATTCTGGATAAATCATACAAACGCTCAATACGTTGCACATGTAATGATGGTGGGTTAATTGGATATTTAGTTGGGTTTTCTAAAATTTCCTCATATTCTGCATCAGAAATTTCAAGACGATTTTTCAGTTTATCCAAGAACAGTTTTTCTTCTTCACTCAAATCACCATCAGCAATGGCAACACGTACAATAGCTGAGAAATGTCCTTTATTTCTTGCTTTAAATTCACTATCAAATAAATCAGAGATTGACATAAGTTTGTTTTTTAATTTCTTACAAATGTACTCATTAAAAAAATGTTTTCAAAAATTTAGCCCCATCAATAAAATCTGAAAAACAAATAAATTTTGTAAGTTTGGTTTTCCTAAAAATCTATCCTATATGCAAGAGTTTTGGTTGTATTTCGAAATGGGACTTAGACACGTCCTTGACATCAACGCCTATGATCATGTTCTTTTCCTGATTGGACTAACTGTACCATATTCATTCAATGAATGGAAAAAACTATTCATCTTAGTCAGCTTATTCACTATTGGTCATACTTTAGCTTTGGTTCTTTCTGTGTTTAACATTTTATATATACGAGAAAACATAGTAGAATTTGTAATTCCAATCACTATTTTAATTGTCGCCTTGTACAACTTATTCACTGCCGGAAAGAACAACAAAACGGAAAGCATCAGTTTGATTGTCATCATCACTTTATTCTTCGGAATTATACACGGGTTAGGTTTCTCTAACTATTTCAAAACTATTTTACCCGGTGGAGCAACCGATAAACTTTTACCACTCAGCGAGTTCGCGTTAGGAATTGAAGCCGCTCAAATCATCGTTGTCTTTATTGTACTAATCCTATCCTATATAGTTCAAACCGTTTTCAGATTCAACAAAAGAGACTGGACACTTGTTATGTCGTCATTTATATTAGGAGTGGTAGTACCGATGATTATTCATAGTCCGATTTGGAACAGATAAAATGAAAGAAAAAAAATTAAACAAATACGACAAAGCCTATCTTCGTTTAGCGAAAGAATGGAGTAAGCTTTCTTATTGCAAAAGAAAACAGGTTGGCGCGATTATTGTGCATGACAGAATGATTATTTCAGATGGCTATAACGGAACACCTTCAGGATTTGAAAATTGCTGTGAAGACGAAAACAATTTAACACACTGGTATGTATTACACGCTGAAGCCAATGCCATATTAAAGGTAGCCAATTCTACACAATCTTGTAAAGATGCAACGCTATACATTACACTTTCCCCATGTAAGGAATGCAGTAAATTAATTCATCAATCAGGAATTAAACGCGTGGTATACTATGAAGGATATAAAGATGACTCGGGATTACAATTTCTTTTAAAAGCTGGCGTTGAAGTACAACACATAGAAGATTTAGAATAATGAAAATAGATAAAGTATACTTACCCTTACTCATTTTTTCGGCGGTAGCCGTAGGATTTCTGCTAGGCGGTATCTTTATTAAAGCACCGGTTTCCACACAAAACATTACACAAAACGAAACCAAGCAAAAACTCAACAAACTCATTGATTTTATTGACTCAGAATATGTGGACAATGTCAACACCGATTCCATTGTAGACCAAACCGTTACCGGAATTCTTGAAAAACTTGATCCTCATTCGGTATACATTGCCAAAAACGATGCCGCTGCAGAAGCACAAAACATGCGTGGTGACTTTGTTGGTATCGGAGTGAATTTCTTCATTGAAAACGACACCGTTACTGTAATCAACTCAATCAAAGATGGCCCTGCATACAAAGCCGGAATCAAAGCAGGCGATCGTATTTTAATGGCAGACAGACAGCAGCTTTTCGGTAAAAAAATAAACACCGACAAACTGTACAACGTATTAAAAGGTGAAATCAATTCCAAAGTAATCCTGACCATTTACAGAAAATCAGAAAAGAAAAAATACAACTTCAACATCATTAGAAATGTCATTCCCGTAAAGAGTGTTGATATTGCCATCATGCTTAATAAAACCACAGGCTACATTAAGATCAATCGATTTGCCGAAACCACTTTTGAAGAATTCCGAAGAGGGTTAAACCAAATCATCAAAAGCAAAGGCACTTCTTTAGTGCTGGATTTGAGAGATAATGGCGGTGGCTATCTTGAAGAAGCCGTAGAGATTGCTGATGAATTTTTAAAAGAGAAAAAGCTTATTGTTTTTACCAAAAACAAGAAAGGACGCATTGACAAAACATTTGCCACAGCCGATGGTGCTTTTGAAAATGGAAAAATCACCATTTTAATCAACGAAAATTCGGCATCAGCAAGTGAGATCATTGCCGGAGCCATTCAGGATAACGACAGAGGATTGGTAATTGGCCGTCGTTCCTTTGGAAAAGGATTAGTACAACGAGAAATGCCTTTTAAAGATGGCTCAAGCGTTCGTTTGACAGTTGCAAGATACTACACTCCTACTGGTCGTTCCATTCAAAAACCATACAATCATGGATCCGAAGAATATTTCAATGATTTCATGAACCGTTATCACAATGGTGAATTGTATGCCAAAGACAGCATTAAAATAGCCGACACCTTAAAATTCAAAACACCTAAAGGCCGAATTGTATATGGTGGTGGTGGCATTGTACCCGATGTTTTTGTACCCATAGAAGCTGCAAAAGGAAACGAAGTTATTCCCATCCTGATGCAATCAGGTGTGGTAACCAACTTTGTCTTCAAAACCATTGACAAAAACAGAAAAAGCTTCGACAATCTCAATTATGAACAAATCAATACCAAGATCAATGCTACTGACGAATACTTCAATCAGTTCAAAGCATTTGTAACACAAACCGATGGTTATATTGATTTAGGAAAAAGCAAAGCATTTGTAAAGCGTTATCTGACTGCAGAATTTTGCCGTCAGTTATTAGGCGAAACCGAATACTACAAAGTCGTTTTAAAAGACGATATTATGATCAAAGAAGCTTTAAAGCATTAAAGTCATTTTACTCTGACACTATCATGGCTGTGTGTTTCAACACCATTATTCCAAAGCACTAATATATCTGTAGCAACAGCTGCTCCGCTTCCGGAAGCAATAGCTAATTGACTTCTGTGACCCGCTAAAGTACCGCAAACATAGAGGTTATCTGCTACTTTATGATCTACATTTTTGAGTTGGATACGTTGTTTTTCGGGTAATGACTTTTGGTGTGGCTCTACATATTCCATCAATCCTTCAATGGCAAATAAATTAGAAGAACCAATACCCACTACTACCGTTTTAGCAGTAAGGATTTGTTTGTTTGTCACTATTTCATAAGCTTCGGCGATGCGATTTACTTTCAGTACTTTTTCGTCATCAATTTGTTGAATATGCGGGTAGCACTCCTGTAGGTGAAGTGTACTTTCTGTTAAGATATCAGCGCCTAATTTCCCTGAAGGAACTCCGTAAGCATTAAAAAAAACAGCATCTTGAAGTGAAGATGCTTTTTGATGTGTAATGATCGCGATCTTCTTATCCTTAGCAAAAGCTTTTTTGTGTGCTGAGCCTAGAATTAAAGCACAAGAAACACCTGACACGCCTCCACCGATAACAAGAACATCTAACATTTATGAATGTTTTTTTAATTTTTCGTCTATAGCTTTAGACATTTTGAAGATCAACAATATCACTACCGCACACAAGATGGCTAAAATACCAATTAATGCTACCAAGCTATCTCCTTCAAATAGATTATTAAAATCCAACATCATTGCATTGATACCAATTAGTACAAGTGCTAAAGCTAAAATTATGTAAGTGAAAATTTTCATTTCGAGTTTAATTATTGGGCAAATTTAGGAGATTCTTTTCTAAACAAACAATCCTTTAACATTAGCAGCAAATAATTTAACAGCTATTGCCAATAAAATAACCCCAAATACTTTTCGGATGACACCCAAACCGGTTTTACCTAACATTTGCTCAATTTTACCAGAAAGCTTTAATACGCCGTACACAATAATGATGTTAATCAAAATGGCCACAACAATATTAACAGATTGGTATTCTGCACGCAAGGAAAGCAAAGTCGTCATGGTACCCGCACCTGCAATTAAAGGAAATGCAATAGGAACGATACTGGCCGTTTTAGGCTCATCATCTTTATAAATACTGATCCCGAGAATCATTTCCAAGGCAAGAAAAAATAACACAATTGAACCCGCAACAGCAAAAGATTTCACATCTACACCGATGAACTTCAAGATACCTTCCCCAACAAAAAGGAATGTAATCATGATTAATCCCGAAACCAAGCTTGCTCTTTCAGAATGAATGTGTCCTATTTTATTACGTAAATCCACAATAATGGGAATAGTTCCCACAATATCAATCACAGCGAATAAAACCATTCCTACAGTAAAAACTTCTTTCCAGTCAAAAGCCATATAGCATCTATTTTATATGACAAAGATATTTTAAATCGGCCCTAATTCAAAATAAAGTGATTTTATTCTTAAATTTACTGTAAGACAATACGTTAGTTATGAGTTATGAGTTATGTTGTTGAATACAAATCGTTAATGAGGCGCAACAACAGTTGATAGAGGTTCAACAAGAGTTACTATTGACACAACAACATATGACAGAGGCTCCACAAGAGTTACTATTGACGCAACAACATGTGACAGAGGCTCCACAAGAGTTACTATTGATTCAACAACTTATGACAGAGGCTACACAAGAGTTACTATTGACACAGCAACATGTGACAGAGACTCAACAAGAGTTACTATTGATTCAACAATATATGATAGAGGCTCAACAAGAGTTACTATTGACGCAACAACAAACAAAATCAAGTCAACAATAAACAATTAAAACAACAAACAAACTATGAAAAACACGAAATTGATTTACGGATTCCTCCTTGCTTTTTTTACCATTACCAACTTATTTGCACAAGGTGCCACAGAAGCGCAGAAAAAAGCCATGATGGACGCCATGAAAATGAGTCAGAACAAAGTAGATCCTTCGACGGTACCCGACAAATATGCCTTTACTTGGAAATACACGATGCAGATGACAGCCCAATCAGGAAAAACAATTGATTTCCAGTATTATTTACAACCCAACGCAACCTATTATGGCGCCAAAATGAACCAATCGGGATCAGACATGTTTATGATTATGGACAACAAAACTAAAACCACCATAACCAGCTTTAACAAAAAAGGAAAGAAAATGGCTATGGTTTCCAAAATTCCTGATTATACAGACAAAAGCACTAAAGCCGAAAAATACACCTATAAGAAATTACCCAACAAGGTTATTTTAGGATATAACTGCAAAGGCATGCAAGCCTCCAATTCGACATCGACCATGGTTTTTTATTACACCACAGAAGCCAAAATCAGTTTTGTTGAAATGTTCAAAACACAACAAAAACAAGGATTACCCAATGTTTTTAATGAAATTTTCAAGCCCGGAGAAAAACCATTATTATTATCAATGGACTATACCAATTTAAAAGACAAATCCAAAAGTGTAAAAATGCAATGCAAGGCATTAAACAAAGAAGCATACACATTTAACAAATCAGAATACCAATTCATGTAATAATATGTGATTAATCTTTGTACTTTTGCCGCTCAAATTTAGGTCATCATGTTCCAGTTAGGCAAAACCATCGTATCAGAAGATATTTTAGAAAAAGAATTCGTTTGCAACCTTACGGCCTGCAAGGGAGCCTGCTGTGTTGATGGCGATTCTGGAGCACCATTGCTACAAGAAGAAACGGCAATTTTAGAAAAGATATACCCAATTGTAAAACCCTTTTTACGCAAAGAAGGCATTGCTGCCATTGAAGCACAAGGAACTTGGGTAACTGATAAAGACAATGAAATAGGCACACCACTTATTGACGATAAAGACTGTGCCTATGTTATTTTTGACGGAGCTACTGCACTTTGCGGTATTGAGCAAGCCTACAACCAAGGATTGATTGATTGGAAGAAACCCGTTTCCTGTCATTTATACCCAATCAGAGTAAAAGAATTCAGTAGTTTTCAGGCAGTCAATTATGACCGATGGGATATTTGTTCACCGGCCTGTGCATTAGGTAAAGAATTAGAAGTCCCTGTTTACAAATTTGTCAAGGAAGCCTTGGTGAGACGTTTCGGGATAGCGTGGTATGAAGAACTTGAAAAAGTAGCAGAAGAGTTAAAAAAATAGCACCTTTTTAGGCTTTTTAACATCTGGACTTAACTCCTTATTTTACAACCGTTCATTAAAAATTTAATTTTCATTTATTTGATTTTCAGTTAATTACATTTAATCAGCTGAAACACCCTGATTTTGCTGCGTTGTTAAAAACTCAAGGCAATTGTGAATAACTATGTCTTTCATTTTCGGTTTCAAATTCGAATCTTTGTAGACCCAATCAAGACACAAAATCATTTATTTTAAATCACTAATTTTCAAATAGCTATGGCTACTATGGAACCCATTTTACAAGAAAACAAAGATCGATTTGTTATTTTTCCTATCAAACACCACGACATTTGGGAGTGGTACAAGAAAATGGAGGCCAGTTTCTGGACTGCTGAAGAAATTGATTT
>DATEDY010000209.1:0-2068 GCA_035281405.1 Flavobacterium sp. | reverse complement strand
ATTTTTAATGTTTCATCAGTTTTTATTCCTAATTTTTTTCCGTAATTAATAATTGTACCAGCAAATAATTCCAATTCAGTATTTTCCTTTTTTGAATTAACATCTAATTGCAATGATGTTGGTGAATCATATGGAAAAGTTAGCGCTTTTTCGAAAGTTTGACTTATTATATCAAGAGGCAAATCAATTTCAATTTTTTGGGTAATCAATTGAATTTCTTCCATAATCTTTGTTGCTCTTTCTTTTAGCAAACTTTCTTCACAAACTTTCCCAATTGATTTATTATATCTCGCTGAAACTAAACCAAAACTTGCTATGAAGAAAAATTTTGCCCAAATGTCTGCAAAACTATCTTCTTTAAAAGTTATATCAGCTCCGCTATTCTTTAAAAGTTCAATTATCCATTCGGTGTCAGTATTTAGATTTTCAGGATCTTTTCCAATAGTTATCTTTCCGGTTTTTCCTTTATGTTCTACAATTCCTTTTTCTTTTATATGTGACGCAACATGTACACAAGATGGTAAAAAAGTACCTTTTTTTATGATTTTCCTTACTCTTTCATAAATATCAGCACCATTCATTAAAGCGATTATAACAGTATTGTTGTCAATTTTTTCTTTTATCTCAGTACAGACTTTCTCTAAATCATATTCTTTGACGCAGATTAATATTAAGTCTGATTTCTCAATTTCATCAAATTGATTAATGATTTTAGTTGGCTTTACAACAGGATTATTATGTTCAGGTGAAAGCAGAGTTAAACCATTCTGTTTTACTGTTTCATATGTTTCATTTCTTGCAATAAAAGTGATTTCGTAACTTTTGTCGTTTTCAATAAGTTGAGCGATTTTGAAGCCAAAATATCCTCCAACACCTCCAAGTCCAATTAGAGTTATTTTCTTAGTATTCATATGTTTTTAAGTTATTAGAAGACAAATTTATTAACTTAAAAATTTAATCTTCTTGCCATAAGACAAGAAATTATTTTCTGGAAATTTCTTTTCTGATTCGACTTAGTGAACTATCCGTTACACCCAAATAGGATGCGATGATTTTTAATGATGTATTTTGAAAAATGTTTGGATGTTCTTCTAATAATTTTGAATATCTGGAAGTTGCACTTTCTTTCACCATTTCTAACATTCTATCGTGAAGTTTGTAATAGTTTATAACAAATAAAAGTCGGCTAAATTCTCTGAATTCTGGAATAGTATGGAAGTTATTTTGTACATTTTGTAAATTGGTTTGCCATAGAACACAATCGGTTAAAGTTTGATAGTTCTCTTTTGCAGGTTTTTGAGTAAAAAATGAAAGAAAATCGTTTACAAAACAAGGTGCAGAGTAAATATTTGTTGTAACCTCGGAACCATTATTATCAAAAGTATAAGAACGAATAAACCCTTCTTCTAGAAAATATGTATTTTCACTTATGTTGTTCTCTTTTAATAAATATTCGTTTTTATAAAGTTTAAATTGGTCAAATTTTGATGATATTTTTTCAGTTATTTCCTTTTTCATTGGTAAAACGGATTGAATATAACTTTCTAAAATTTCTGTTTTCATTTCTGATTCTTTTTTTTGCAATTTTTTGCAAAGTAAGCACAACTTTCAAATGTACAATTTTGGTTTAAAAGTGACGCTACAAAAAACACTTTTGAGACGGAAGAATAGTTAAAGCGCAATTTTACTCATTTTAGTTTGTGTTTAGTGATGACTGAAGTGATATTTGCAGTAAGCTCATATAAATTTAATATTGTTTTTTAGGCAACACAAAAAACCCAACAACTTTCGTCATTGGGTTTTTCTTTTTATTCTCTTAGTGTCTTAGCTACTCAGTAACTCAGCTACTTTTTTAATCATTCAATTTCAATACCGCCATAAACGCAGATTGTGGGATTTCTACGTTACCCACCTGGCGCATACGTTTTTTACCGGCTTTTTGTTTTTCCAATAATTTACGCTTACGCGAGATATCACCACCGTAACATTTTGCAGTTACGTCTTTACGTAAGGCTTTGATAGTCTCACGGGCGATAATCTTAGCTCCGATAGCCGCCTGAATAGGAAT
>DATEDY010000208.1:0-2638 GCA_035281405.1 Flavobacterium sp. | reverse complement strand
TGGTTGTTTTGGTTTGTGTTGTAGGGTTCGGTTTGGAGTTTAATGGTGCTCCTACTGCAATATCACAACGGTGTCCCGGTTGACCATTCGGAGGATTCATTCCTTTTGCAGTGGTAACTGGTGTAGTTTTGATTTGTGGCGTTGATTGTATGTTTTGCGGGACAACCATTTGGGTTGTTGTGGCTGGAGCTTGTTTGGTAGCCGGTTTAGAAGTCAGAGGTGCGCCCACTGCAATATCACAGCGATGTCCGGGCTGTCCGTGTGCCGGATTCAGCGGTCCTTGTTCCTGAGTGTTGGAAGCGGTTGTAGTCTGAGTTGTTACCGGTTGAGGCGTGTTTTGAGCCGGAGCTTGAATTTGAGGTGTTGCAGCTGCATTTTGTTCAGCTCTAACCGCACTCGAATTTTCCTGTGGTTGTAATTCTTCTTTACAAGAAAGGAAAGTCAACGAGATGCTTAATGCGATGGTGAAATATTTCGGATTCATGTTATAGTTATTGATATCCAAATATAAGCATTTTGAAATAAAAAAATCCGAAACTTAGTTTCGGACTATTTGTTGGGTTTTACAAGAAAAGCATTCGGGAATTTCTTCTTCAATTCCAGTAGTTTTTTCTCTGCTTCAATGCGGGTTTTGTAATTGCCAACCCATACCTTATAAATAGGAGTGTTGAAAACGATGGTAGCATCAGTATTCTTGTTGGTTTTTCTAAAATCCATTAATATTTTTTTAGCCGGTTCATTTTCTCCGGTGTAAATCTGAATTTTAAAACGATCGCTTACATTCAGCGAGCTGTTTACTTTTCTTTTTTCAGCTAACAATTGTTCGAATCTTGGATCCTGTTTTATGGAGGTTTTTCCTTCTTGTGCGAAGCAAGACGCTGAAATTAAAATGGTTAGAGCGATGTATTTGCGGGTCTTAAAAAAATCTAAAATTCTCATAATGAATGTAATTTTGTGCAAAAGTAATGGAATAGGGGATATCGTGTCAATAAAAAGTTATTTAGAACAATTATAAATTAATAATTAAGATATATTTAAGGTTTTGAGAATAGTTCATAAGTCGTATTTTTGTCGGAGTTTTTTAAATGGCATATTGTATTCAGTGTTCAAGCATTGAAAAAACTGTGCCAAATTTAGATGATAATCATTTAATATATGAAAAAGGTGGGAAACCATAAATCGATCTTTAAAATAGTAACGTTAAGTCTTTCGTTATTATTATCTGTTTCTTTTAGTTCATTTGCTCAAGAGGCTGCTGCGGCGGCTCCGGCTACAGAAACTACTGCGGCTCCTGCTGCTGCTGGAGATGTTGCTGCGGGTAAAGCTTTGTTCAATGCAAACTGTGCGGCTTGTCACAAGTTAGATGCTAAAATGACGGGGCCTGCCTTGAGAGGTGTGGCTGAACGTCGTGACAGAGCATGGTTAGGGAAATGGATTAACAATTCGGCACAGTTAATTGCTTCTGGTGATGCTGATGCAGTGAAAATCTTTGAGGAGTACAACAAGACTGCAATGACAGCTTTTCCTCAATTATCAGCGGCGGATATTGATAATATCTTAGCGTATACTTCGCAACCAAAAGTAGAAGTGAAAACTCCGACAAATGGAGAAGGTGCGCAAGCTGGTGCTTCGTCTGAAGGCGGTTTGTCAAACAACATGGTTTTAGGTTTGTTGGCTATCGTGTTAGTTGTTTTAGTGGGTATGTTGTTCATGGTGAACAATGTGTTGAATAAAATTGCTAAGTCTAACGGAGTTGAAGTTGCTGAAAAGAAATTTACGGTATTGCCGCTTGTTAAAGCTTTTGCTAAAAATCAATTCTTGGTTTTGGTATCTACAATTTTGATGTTGTTGATTGGTGCTTACTTCGCTTACGGTTATTTGATGCAGGTAGGTGTGGATCAGGATTATGCTCCGATTCAGCCAATTCATTATTCTCATAAAATTCACGCTGGTGACAATGGTATTGATTGTAAGTACTGTCACTCTGCGGCACGTGTGAGTAAAAATGCAGGTATTCCATCGTTGAATGTTTGTATGAACTGTCACAAGAATATTTCTGAATTCGAAGGAGATAAAGATTCGACTTATGTTGAATACACTAAAGAATTCTATACTGCGGAAATTCAAAAATTATACGATGCAGTGGGTTGGGATAAAACAGCTCAAAAGTATACTGGAAAACAAAAACCGGTGAAATGGGTTAGGATCCACAACTTACAGGATTTCGTATACTTCAATCACTCACAACACGTTTCTGTTGCTGGTATCGAATGTCAAAAATGTCACGGACCTGTTGAAACTTTCGAAGTGATGAAACAACATTCTCCATTAACTATGGGATGGTGTATTAACTGTCACCGTGAGACGAATGTTAAAGTGGAAGGTAACGCTTACTACGAAAAAATTCACGCAGAACTTTCTAAGAAGTATGGTGTAGACAAATTGACTGCAGCACAAATGGGAGGTTTAGAATGTGGTAAATGTCACTACTAATTATTTATTAAGAAGCTAATATTTATATACAATATGTCATCAAACAAAAAATACTGGAAAAGTGTTGAGGAGCTAAACGAAAATAGCTCTATTGTTGAGACGCTTAGAAATAACGAGTTTGTTGAAGAAATTCCAACTGATGAAT
>DATEDY010000207.1:0-5031 GCA_035281405.1 Flavobacterium sp. | reverse complement strand
TGATGCTGTTATGGTGAAGCCAATGAACAGTAGAGTAATTAATTGTTTCATAACTGTTTCGTTTAAATGGTTCAAAATGCTTCTATAAATTTAAGGATTTTTTGACAAAGAAAAAGCCCCGCAAGGGGCTTTTATTATTGTTTGATAATTGTTTTTACACTTCGTAATTTTTCATTTTCAATGACCAGAAAGTAGGAGCCGCTAGCCAATTGGGAAATGTCAAGTTGTAAATGGGTTGCATCAATGTAAATAGGATTTTCGTTGGATATTATTCTTCCGCGTACATCAATGATTTGAGATTTTATACTGCCAAAAGATGAATTAGCAGTTATTGTGATGGTATTCTCGGAAGGATTTGGGTATACATTAAATCCTGAAAAACTATTGTTCCCATTACTCAAAGGAGGATCTACGTTGACAGTCATTGAAATTATAGCCGGAGCCATGCGACTGCAATCGTTGGTGAAAGTTATTGTAGCATTCCAAATGCCTTCATCACTACTTCCGTCTTGAATATCCATGATTACCGGATTGGAATTGCCTCTTGAATTTCCTGATGGATCAAACCATTCTACCGTACCGTCGTACAAGTTGGATGGAATTCTCAATTCTAACTTTGAACCTTGTTGTACTGTTACACTGTTTGCTGTAGTGAATGAAGCGTTGTCGTTAATACTGTATTGTGTTGCTCCATTTAAATTAGGATTGGACGGATGAACTGTTAGTGTTACCGGAATTGTTTTAGTTGGATAATTTACCGGTGTTACATTGATGGTATACGTTCCCGGTGTTGCATTTGCAACCGTCATTGTAACTGTTCCGTTTACTGAAATGCCATTAGGGCTGAAAGTAACCGTACTTCCTAATGGTGCTCCTGTTGTTGTAAAGGTTACCGCAGAAGGAAGGCAGCCGTGTATGTTGTTAAAATTGAAAGTATGAGAAGCATTAGTGTCTTGGCATGTAGTTAAGGTATTCGCAGTGCTTAAAGCAAAGTTGAAATCAGGTTTCACAATTTCGCACCAGGCAAAATCAGCATTGCCTTGTGTAATGGTAACGTGGCCTTCGTTTGTGGGAGGCATGTACCAGTTTTTAAACGGTGTGGTGTTGGATGTAGCTGTGTTTATACCATCCCAAGGTTGGTCTTTTACGCCTAAATTGATATCGTGATAGAGATTGGGTTGGTTGTTGTTGATATTGCCTCCAACATTCAATCCCATGGCGCTAACCGTTGGAATAAAGCTGAATTTATCTGCTTTCATGGCGCTTAGGAAATTGACCAAAACATCATTGCCTGGTGGTAAAGAAGCAGCAAGCCCGCCCATATCAAATAATCCGCCGGGAGCCGAATCAGCGCCATTGGTTGTTGCGCTTTGTTTAGCTGTAGCGGTAAACGAATCTTGAGTTACCCAGAAAAAGATTTGCGCCTGTATATCTACATCAACAATCATTTCCTGTACGTTGGCATTAGGCATGTACTCGCAAAAAGTCAGTGCTCGTGTGTTGATAAAAGCGAAAACATCGCCCGTGTCTATATTCGCGGGAGATGAAGCTGTGCCTATAAAATCAAACCCCGGGTTGATATCATTGTTGAATTTGTCTTTGAATTTGGCTAACGAACCACTACCGTTGATCATAGAGATGTTTCTTGTAGTTTGTGGAAAGCCAATAGCATTCATTCTGTTTTGGAAATTGTCTCTCACATTCGGATAACCTGTAGGCGTTAATGGTAAACCCGCTGAAGGGACAATAGGATCGTCGCCAAGTGGCATTCCCGGACCAGCTGAAATATGTGCCTGAAAATGATCAATCAGCATTTGTTTTGCAGCAGGTGAACGAAGCATGCCGTCAATAAGTGGTTTTACGCCATCAGCATCGCCATAACCATAGGCAAAATAATTGAATAAATGCTGCAAGCCGATGGGTACATTGGCTCCGTAATGTGGTGAATCAAATGAAATCCATAATCTTGCTTGATGGTTCAGATTGTTTTGCTCCATGAATCGTAAGGCATATCTCGAAATCAATCCACCCATACTTGGACCAATAACGATATTTTGTTCATTACCTGTTTTTTGCAGGTTCAAAGTTTCCATGACAGTGACTAAGGAAAGTGCATTGCGTTCAATATAATCAGCTCCGCCATCAATTGTTTTTGCTGCCGAATTGATATAGGTTGGGAAGTTGACTACTACTATGTCATAACCTTCTTCGTTTCTGATGCGATCGCCAAGATTTCGGGTAACGCCTCCTGCATCTGTATAGGTAAGTAAGTTGTAAACAGCAGTTGTATTTCGGGCATCAGAAGGATCGAAGCCATCAACCACATAGATGGGTTTGTCGAAAATGCCGTCGGGACTCGTGAAAATTTCGTATTCACATTTACCTGCAGAAAGATCGGTTTCACCATAAATAGCTAAATCTGGAGTTCTGGTAGCGGTAATTAATGTTGGAGTTCTTCTGAATAATCTGGTAACATCAGCATTTGTGTAGGATACCGTTATGGATGATTTTCGGATTAACTTTTCTCCGTTTTCAAAAGTGATTTCAAATTGTAGCTCTTTTTGGCCTTCTGAAGGGTATGAAACAAAAATGCCTTTGTCTAAGGTAACTTTAGTAAAGCCTTTGTTGTCTCCGAAATCGGCTTTTATCTCGGTTATTTTATTTTTGGTTGTATTGACGAAGTATTTGCTGTCAAAAAGGAAAGTGGTGTTGACTCCTTTTTTTCTTGTGGCTAACGGACTGACAATGGTATTGCTGTGTTTGTCAAATATGTAAGCAGATGATTTTCTTTCGGCTTTGTTGTTCTCGATGGTGTAAAGCCTTTTTTGATAAGCTTCTTTTCCGGGAACTTCGAATTCTGTGTGGATGAATCCTATTTTAAGAATGGTGCCGGCATTTTCTATTTTCATTTCCGATGCCATTAAGTCGGCATTTTGAAATCTTTTTTGGGCATCCGCTTTGCCTAATTCTTCATACGATTCAAAAAGATTGTACATGTTGTAGGTGTTCCCCTTTTGCCCTAAAACTGTAAATGGTTTTGCCTCGGTTAACAATATGGAAGTTTTCATTCCTGCTTTGTTAAAATTGGTAAAGTCGATTTTCTTTTTGTTTTGTGCATGTACGCCACACGCGACAAACAATAAGTAAACCAACAGGTACTTTTGTTTCATAATTTGTTTTTTGTTAGTTAGTTTGTTTTTGTAAGAAATTTATATGCACGCATAATAAATTCCCATTACAAAGTACAAATTATTTTAAAAAATACAAATTTTTAACAAGTTTTATGATTAGTATGTAATGAAAAAAGCCTGACATTGTCAGGCTTTGATTGTAAATTGATGTTTTTATTGTTTTAAAAACGGATATCTGTAATCTACCGGAGTTACAAAAGTTTCTTTAATAGTTCTTGGAGAAACCCAACGTAGTAAGTTTTGTGCAGAACCGGCTTTATCATTAGTTCCGGAAGCTCTTGCACCACCGAATGGTTGTTGGCCTACTACAGCACCTGTTGGTTTGTCGTTGATATAGAAGTTACCGGCACTGTTTTGTAAAGCAACTGTAGCTTCTTCAATAGCATAACGATCCTGACTGAATATAGCTCCCGTTAAAGCATACTCAGATGTTGAATCTACTAATTGTAGTGTTTCACTGAATTTTTCGTCTTCGTAAACATATACTGTCAATACAGGACCAAAAAGTTCCGTTTCCATTGTTGTATACTTCGGATTTGAAGTCAAAATAACTGTCGGTTGAATGAAATATCCTTTCGATTTATCATAACCACCTCCGAAAATCACTTCAGCTTCAGCATCATTTTTAGCCTGATCAATGTATTTAGCTAATTTATCAAATGATCCTTCGTGGATAACTGCTGTTACAAAATTTGAAAAATCTTGAGGCGAACCTTGTTTGATAGTTGCTAATTCAGCAGCCATTTCTTCTTTGATGGCAGGCCATAAGCTTTTTGGATAGTAAGCTCTGGAAGCTGCAGAACATTTTTGTCCCTGGAATTCGAAAGCACCGCGAATACTGTTGGCAACTACTTGTTTTACATTAGCAGATGGGTGAACCATGATGAAGTCTTTTCCTCCGGTTTCACCAACAATTCTTGGGTATGTTTTATAAGTGTGGATGTTTTGTCCAATTTTCTTCCAGATTTCTTTGAATACGAAAGTTGATCCGGTATAGTGGATTCCAGCGAAATCAGGTGATGCTAAAACAGTATCGGTAATCATAACAGGATCTCCGAAAACCACGTTGATTACACCATCCGGAACACCAGCTTCTTTGAAGACGTCAATAATTACTTTTGCAGAGAAAACCTGACTGTCTGATGGTTTCCAGATAACCACATTACCCATCATTGCAGCACTTGCAGGCAAGTTTGCAGCGATTGCAGTAAAGTTGAAAGGAGTAATTGCATATACAAATCCTTCTAATGGACGGTATTCAACACGATTCCACATGTCAGAAGTCGATGAAGGCTGATCTTGATAGATTTGTGTCATGAATTCTACGTTGAAACGTAAGAAGTCAATCAATTCACAAGCGGCATCAATTTCTGCCTGATGAATCGTTTTTGATTGTGCGATCATCGTTGCAGCATTGATTTTTGCGCGGTACGGACCAGCAATTAGTTCCGCTGCTTTTAAAAAGATAGCGGCTCTTTGTTCCCAAGCCATACTAGCCCATTTTGTACGGCTTTCTAATGCATTGGCAATCGCTTTTTCAACATGTGCTTTTTCGGCTAAATGGTAAGTTCCTACAACATGTTGGTGGTCGTGTGGAGCCGACATGTTTTTGGTGTTTCCGGTACGGATTTCTTCACTACCAATGTACAATGGTACATCAATTGGAGAATTCCACAATTCCACGTAAGCTTCGTGTACTGCATCTCTTTCGGGAGAATCCGGAGCGTATGATTTTACAGGTTCGTTAACCGCTTTCGGTACGTTAAAAAATCCTTTTAGCATTTTTATGATTGTTAAATAGTTAGACTAAATTAAAATTAATTCGCCACAAAAGTACAAA
>DATEDY010000206.1:0-4873 GCA_035281405.1 Flavobacterium sp. | reverse complement strand
GCTGTGAACTTTCTTCTGTTTTTGATGAATAAATCACGAGCTATCTGATGGTATTTCATAAAACTATAATTTTTTAGAATACCAAAGTTACATAAACCTAATAAGTATCAAGTAGCCAAATGGCGTTATTTTATATTCTTTCTGATCCGACTCATATGCCGACTCGAAATCCTGAGAAAGGAGGCTAAGTAATGTAACGGAATTTCTCTCAGAAGCGTTGGTTCGTTGATGAGTAGTTTTTGGTATCGTTCTTCTGGAGTGAGTGTGAGTAGATCAATACGGTAATCATCAATCAAACAAATTTGTTTTTCAATTAAATCATAATAAAACTGATGGAATTGGTGATTTTGATCTCTCAATTTTTTGAAGTCCTCCAGATTAATAATCAATAAGCGGGTGTCTGTTAAAGCTTTGATGTTTTTGCGGGAAGCCTCTTGGAATAAAAAGCTTTTTAATGAAGAAGTAATGGTGTTTTTTAATGCTAAATAAGTTGTTTTTTCTTCTTCTTCAACCTTAATGGAATGCTGTAAAATGCCTTCTTCTACAAAACAGAAATAAAGGCAAACTTCTCCTTCTTTTACTAAATAATCATTCTTTTTCAAAACCAAAGAAGTGAAATTGTCTTTAAATGCTTCTATAGAAATGGTATTCGTGCCGTCGAAAAATGAAGAAAGTGTGTGTGAAGTTTTATTCGTTTGCATGATACTGTTTTGTTTGACCAAATGTAAAAAACAAACAGGTTATTTCTTACGGAACTTTGGAATATCTTTCTCGTTGAAAACTCTTTATCTTCGAAATACAATTTTATCTTTATTTTCGTTTATAATAGAAATCAATAAATTATTTCTATGATATTTAGATCGATTTTGGGATTGGTGTTGGTAAGCACTTTTCTGTTTTCATGTGATGATAAAGATGATGTGAATAATGCTTCGGAGCCAAGATTAATTGTTAAATTCAAATTCGATCCCAATCAGGAGCGATTGAATAATATTGGCCAACCTTCTACAGTGGCAGCAGGAAATGCTGCTCAATCTCCGGTGTTTAATTCGATAAGTTCACATTATTTGGAATTGGCGCCTTTGGCTACAACACAATTGGGTCAAGGTGAAGTTTTATACCATGCTCCAGAAACGATGACGGGAGGAGAAAGAGCGATTGATTTTAGTAAATCGAAAATTGTAGCTGAAGGAGAATCTTTTCTTTCAATTCCAATTAGTCAAATTCAGGCTGGAAGTTATGAGTGGGTACGATGTTCGTTAGCATATCAAAATTATACTATTAACATTTGGAATTCGGGTACAAACCTGGTAGGTAATCTTGGAAGTTTTGTTGGGTTTAATACGTTTATAACTACCCATAGCTTAGGAACTTCAAATTTTGCTGTAAATGCCAATCGCAAGCAAGGTTATTGGGCTTTGAGTGTTGCAGGATTGCCATTCTCAGGACAAGCGCCGGAAGGAGCGACCACTGTGCCTAATCCGTTAGCGACTACGTCTCCAATTCCTGCGGGTTCATGTGTAGTAACCGGTAAATTTGCTGAAAAATTGATGATTACAGGTAATGAGACTCAAGATGTTGTGGTTACTTTATCTCTGTCGGTAAACAATAGTTTTGAATGGCAAGAAGTGAATGCCGATGGTAAATTTGAGCCCAATGCAGGTGAAAGTGTTGTCGATATGGGTTTAAGAGGATTGATTCCGTCCTATGTGAAGTAATTGCGGTGGTTTGTAAGGTTTGATTTTTTAGACTCTAATCTTTTGAAAATCAAAGAAAAAGGATTTCACTTTAAATTCATTATAAATAAGGGGATTTGAGTTGTACATACAGCCAAATTCCCTTATTTTTGTTTCAATTTTTTTACAACCAATTATCTAACAAATATTATGGCAAAATCTGCACTTTTAAAGTCATCATTAGCGAAAAAATACTGGATGGCTCTTACGGGTTTATTTTTATGCTTGTTTTTGGTCGGTCACTTAGCTGGTAACCTACAGTTAATTTTTGGCGATGCGTTACAATTTAATAAGTACGCATTGTTTATGACAACCAATCCTGCGGTAAAATTACTTTCTTATTTAACCTACATCTCCATTGTTTTTCATGCTGTTGATGGAATCATGCTGACAATTCAAAACAAAAAAGCACGTCCAATAGGTTATGCAATGAACAGTCCGCAAAACAGTAGTTCTGTTGCGTCAAGAAATATGGCGGTTTTAGGAACAGTGATTTTAGTATTCATCGCAACACACATGACTAATTTCTGGGCAAAAATGCACTTTTCAGAGATGCCATTGCAGAAAACAACAATTGAGTTGCAGCCGGGAATGGCTCAAGATTTCTATTTGACTACAGATGGAGGTTATGTACCGGTTGATGAAACAGCTTATGTTGTTAAAAATAAAACAGAAATCTACGATGCTAAATTGGATATCAAGCTTAAAGATGCTTATAAAGATTTACATAAAATTACTTTCGAATTCTTTAAAGATGCTAAATGGGGATTGCCATTTACCATATTTTATGTGTTGTCAATGATAGTGTTAGGATTTCACTTATGGCATGGTTTTCAAAGCGCATTCCAATCTTTGGGAATCAACAATAAGTTTACGCCGACTATTCAATTGTTCGGGAAATTATTTGCTGTAATCGTTCCGTTATTGTTTGCAATCATCCCGATTTACATTCACCTTAAATAATCAACATCAGAATATATTATGAAGTTAGATTCTAAAATACCAGAAGGTTCTATTTCAGAGAAATGGACTAATCATAAAAACCATTTAAAATTAGTTGCACCTAATAACCGCCCGAAGATTGATGTTATCGTTGTAGGGACAGGTTTGGCTGGAGCGTCTGCTGCTGCTTCGTTAGGTGAAATGGGATATAATGTTAAAGCATTTTGTTTTCAGGATTCTCCACGTCGTGCACATTCAATTGCAGCACAAGGTGGTGTAAATGCTGCTAAAAATTATCAAAACGATGGTGACTCTGTTTACCGTTTATTCTATGATACAATCAAAGGTGGTGATTACCGCGCACGTGAGGCTAACGTTCACCGTTTAGCAGAAGTTTCCGGAAATATCATTGACCAATGTGTGGCACAAGGTGTTCCTTTTGCTCGCGAATATGGAGGTTTGTTAGATAACCGTTCATTTGGTGGTACACAAGTTCAGCGTACTTTTTATGCGGCTGGTCAAACAGGACAACAATTGTTGTTAGGTGCTTATTCTGCTTTGTCTCGCCAAATCGGTTTAGGTCGTGTGAAAATGTACAACCGTCACGAAATGTTAGACATTGTAAAAGTAGATGGTAAAGCTCGTGGAATTATTGCTCGCGATTTAGTTACAGGTGAAATTCAACGTCATTCTGCTCACGCTGTAATTATCGCTTCAGGTGGTTATGGTAACGTATATTTCTTGTCAACTAACGCGATGGGAAGTAATGTAACGGCTGGATGGAAAATACACAAACAAGGTGCTTTGTTCGCAAACCCATGTTATGTGCAAATTCACCCAACATGTATTCCGGTTCACGGAACCAATCAGTCTAAATTAACATTGATGTCTGAGTCATTACGTAACTCAGGACGTATTTGGGTACCAAAGAAAAAAGAAGATGCAGAAGCAATCCGTGAAGGGAAATTAAAACCAACACAAATTGCCGAAGGAGATAGAGATTACTATTTAGAAAGAAGATACCCAGCTTTTGGTAACTTAGTGCCGCGTGACGTTGCATCTCGTGCAGCAAAAGAGCGTTGTGATGCAGGTTATGGTATCGAAGCCAACGACACTAACGAAGGTGTTTACCTTGATTTCTCTTCTGAAATTATTTCAAAAGGAAAGCAAGCTGCTTACGCTAAAGGAAATCATAATCCAACCGATGCTGAAGTGACTGCTTTAGGAAAACAATGGTTGGAAGAAAAGTACGGTAACTTATTTACTATGTACCAAAAAATTACAGACGAGAATCCATACGAAACTCCGATGAAGATCTATCCGGCAGTTCACTATACTATGGGTGGTGTTTGGGTTGATTATAATTTGCAGTCAACGATACCTGGATGTTTCGTAGCAGGTGAAGCGAATTTCTCTGACCACGGTGCTAACCGTTTAGGAGCTTCTGCTTTGATGCAAGGTTTAGCAGATGGTTACTTTGTATTACCATACACGGTTTCTAACTACTTAGCTGATGAAATCCGCACTGGAAAAATTGCTACGGATTCTGCTGAATTTGTTGAGGCTGAAAAAAGAGTTACGGATCAAATCAATTTCTTCTTGAATAACAACGGAACAAAATCTGTTGATTATTTCCATAAAGCTTTAGGAAACATCATGTGGAATAAAGTAGGTATGGGAAGAAATGCGCAAGGATTAAACGAAGCAATTGCCGAAATTGATGCATTACGCAAAGATTTCTATAAAGATGTTTTTGTTCCGGGTTCTGCTGACGAAATGAATACCGAATTGGAAAAAGCAATCCGTGTGGCCGATTTCATGGAATTAGGACAATTAATGGCAATGGATGCATTACAACGTGAAGAATCTTGTGGTGGACATTTCCGTGAAGAACATCAAGATGCTGAAGGTGAAACTTTACGTGATGATGAAAACTTTGCTTTCGTTGGAGCTTGGGAATACCAAGGCGATGACATCAACAAAGAAGTATTGCACAAAGAAGAGTTGAAATACGAGTTTATCAAAATCGCCGCACGTAACTATAAGTAATAGTTAAGGCTTCTAAAAATAAAGATTATGGCTTCTAAAAAGACTATAAACATAAAATTAAAAGTTTGGCGTCAGAAAAACGCTAAAACTTCAGGAAGTATGGAATCATACCAACTGGATAACGTTTCTACAGATAGTTCATTCTT
>DATEDY010000205.1:0-6137 GCA_035281405.1 Flavobacterium sp. | reverse complement strand
ATTAAAGGCAAAATCTCTCCTATTTTATATCTAATCGCAATATTATCAACCTATTATCATGAAGTTTTCTCAGGAATAATCTATATTTTAGTTGCTTTAATGTGGTTGATACCTGACAAAAGAATTGAAAAAATATTGGATAACGAATAATTTTTGAAAATATGGAAATGAGGACACAATGCGAAAAATGCAACACCGAATTGAACCATCAGTCGGAAGCATACATATGCAGTTATGAATGTACATATTGTCCTGACTGTTTTCATGAACTGAATAGCATTTGCCCCAATTGCTCAGGAGAATTAGTCATTAGACCTAAACGTAAACCAAAAACCGAATAATATGCCGACAATTTATCATGATTTCAATATCAATGTTCCAGCAGTAAGAGTTTTTGAAACAGTTTCAACTCCTTATGGCTTAGATAATTGGTGGACACAGCGCAGTAGCGGAAAACAGGAAATAGGATCAGTATTTAATTTGCATTTTACTGATGAATACAATTGGTTTGCCGAAGTCAGCATTTTAAAGCACAATCAGCAAATCGAATTTTCCATGACTAAAGCAATGGATGAATGGATGCCCACAAGTTTTGGATTTATCTTAAATGAGGAAAAACAAGGTATCACTTCTGTACAATTTTATCACAAAAATTGGACAACAGAAAGCAAAGAATTCAGAGTAGCGAGCTATTGCTGGGCGAATTTACTACGCCAAATGAAACAATACCTGGAACAAGGAATTATTACACCATTTAACGAAAGAAATTAAATATGAATATCATCGCAACAATTATCATCGGATTTGTAATTTTTATTCACCTATACATTGTGTGGCTGGAAATGTTTGTCTGGACAACACGTGCCAAAAAAGTATTCAGAACAATTCCAGAAGATTTGTTCGAAAAAACAAAAGTTTTGGCAGCCAATCAGGGTTTATATAATGGATTTTTAGCTGCTGGATTATTTTGGTCTTTACTGATACAAGATATCGATTGGAGTAAAAATGTAGCCTTATTCTTTTTGGGTTGTGTCGCTGTAGCAGGTGTTTACGGAGCTGCAACTGCTTCTAAAAGAATTTTATACGTACAAACCGTTCCTGCAGTTTTAGGTATTTTGGCGGTTTTATTTCTTTAATCTTATCGGAATATAAATCGTTTCTTCCGAATCAGGATCCATAGGATCATATTTACCTTCCGGCAGAATTTCAAAATGCGGACGGGAATTATCCAGTTCATAATTTGAGGCTGGAATACTTTCTTTAAAAATTCTTTCAAAAAAAGCAGGAGCCTGTATGACATTTCCTTTGTAGGGAAAAACAGCATACAAGCCTCCTGTTATAGTAATCTTTTCAAAATCTTCTGTTATAGAATGAAAATCTGAAACTTCAACTAAAGCCCATTTAGTAAAAGACAGCAAAGGATCATTCATAAAATCATCTGAATAAACCTGCAAAGAAATACGCTCTCCTCCTACTTTATTCTCTATTTCTTTTACTTTGGGCATAAAACTACTCCACAATTGTCCTGTTTTGTTTTCAACAAAAGACATAGATAAAGATTTACCTATGCACTTTTTGGAAGATAAATTGACAACTGAAAAATTCATTTTATTCTGAAATTTCTATTTGAAAACTTTCTAAGAAAGCAATTGATTTTTCAATATCGTAATGCAAAATTCTGTCTTCATTCACTAATGGAACTTCTTCACGATAGGATTTCAAGAACATTTCCAAGAATTCACTTGATTGCAACGGACGTCTGAATTCAATAGCCTGAGAAGCATTCATCAACTCAATAGCTAAAATGCGCTCCAGATTTTCCATAATTTTCAAACATTTCGTAGCTGCATTGGCCCCCATGGAAACATGATCTTCCTGTCCGTTACTTGATACTATACTGTCGATACTTGCCGGTGTAGCCAATTGTTTGTTCTGGCTCACAATGCTCGCAGCCGTATATTGTGGAATCATGAATCCCGAATTCAATCCAGGATCACTTACCAAAAACGCAGGTAATTCACGTAAACCTGAAATTAATTGGTAGGTTCTTCTCTCTGAAATACTTCCTAATTCAGCTAATGCCAAACCTAAAAAGTCAAGTGTCAAAGCCAAAGGCTGCCCATGAAAGTTACCTCCGGAAATGATTAAATCATCTTCATAAAAAATATTAGGATTATCTGTAACCGAATTAATTTCAGTCTTGAAAACTTTTTTCACATAATCAATAGTATCCTTTGAAGCTCCATGAACTTGCGGAATACAACGGAATGAATACGGATCCTGAACATGTTTTTTAGGTTGAGCAATAATCTGACTTCCTTCTAACAATTCCTGAAAACGTTGTGCTGTAACAATTTGCCCTTTGTGTGGACGAACCATGTGAATCAACTCATTGAAAGGCTCAATTCTTCCGTCAAAACCTTCTAATGAAATAGCTCCGATTACATCCGCCAAATACGAGTATTTCATGGCTTTCAATAAGGTATAACAACCGTAAGCACTCATAAATTGTGTTCCGTTTAACAAAGCTAAACCTTCTTTAGATTGTAATATAATAGGATGCCAACCCATTTTTTCCAATACTTTAGAAGCCGGTTGACGGAAACCGTCCATGTAAACTTCTCCTTCACCAATTAATGGCAAGCATAAATGGGCCAAAGGTGCTAAATCCCCAGAAGCTCCCAAAGATCCTTGCGTATAAACCACAGGTAGAATATCGTTATTGTAAAAATCAATCAAACGCTCTGCAGTTTGTAGTTGAACACCTGAATGTCCATAGCTCAATGATTTTATTTTTAAAAGCAACATAATCTTAACCACTTCATGCGGCACTTCATCACCAGTACCACAAGCGTGAGATTTCATTAAGTTTTCTTGAAGTTTCGAAAGATTTTCATTCGAAATTTTCACATTGCATAACGAACCGAAACCGGTATTAATACCATAAATCGGATCATCCTGTGATTGCATTTTTCTATCTAGGTAGGCACGGCATTTTTCAATATTAACACGTGCTTCTTCGGATAATTGTAAAGTAAAATTTTGAGAAACGATTTCATGAAGTAATTCTAATGAAAACACATCAGAACTGATATAATGTACTGTATCCATTTTAGTTTTGTATTGGTCTTCAAAATTCCGTAAAAAAGCAGTGAAATCAAAATAAATATTAGGAATAAATTAAGATTCAAAAATCAAGACAATTCCTATATTTGATAAATAAACTTCATAACTATGAAAAATACAATTTATGCATTGTTTGCATTACTTATTTCCTTATCAGGTTTTGCTAAAGAAAAGATCACTGTTTCAGGCAAAATCACCAATACTGTTGATAATAAATTAACCATTAGAGGCGAATCATTTGAAAAAGCCATCACATTAAAAGCCGATGGTTCTTTCACAGAGTCTTTTGAAATTGACTATAACGGAAGTTATACTTTATTAACGAAAGGCGCCAGAATTCCTTTGTACCTTGGAAAAGGTAGCAATTTAGTGATCAATGCTGACGAAAAAGATTTTACCAAAACTTTGAAATTTTCTGGTAACGGAGCTGTTGAAAACACATTCTGGCAGCAAAAAAATGAATCAGTAAGTAAAAATCTTGGTAATCAAACTGAGTTTTATTCACTTGAAGAATCAGCTTATGTAAATAAAGTTAAAGAATTAAAAAACAATATTTTAGCAATTTATAATGCTACAAAATTTAGTGATAAGTTTTTTAAAGAAAATGAGCTGAAAAATATTAATTATTTTGAATTGCTTCAATATTTGATTTATCCACAATATCATGCTCATTACGCTAAAAAAGAAGGTTTTAAAGCATCCGAATCCTTTCCTAAGTTAGATCCATCTTTTGATTTGGATAATAATGCGGAATACTTATTTTCTAATTCGTATAAACAATTAGTACTAAACAGTTTTAGCTATAAAATCATCCAGCAAGCTGGAGAAAATGCCGAGTATACTTCAAAGTATTCATTACCTGAATTGAAAAAGATTAAAAGTCCTGCCATACGAACAGCTATCATCCAAAATTTAGCCTATGAAGTAAGTGCAGGAAACCCTGATGCAGAAAGTCTTTATAATGAATTGATGAGTTTATCATCTGATACTAAATTCAAAGAAAGTCTAACTTCTAAATTCAGCCAAATCAAAACTTTAACACCTGGAAAAACATCTCCTGGTTTTGATTATGAAAATTTCAAAGGCGGAAAAACTTCTTTGGAAAGCCTTAAAGGAAAATACGTCTACATTGATGTATGGGCAACTTGGTGTGGGCCATGCCGTCGTGAAATTCCTTCGCTTCAAAAAGTGGAAGAAGAATACAAAGGGAAAAATATCGAATTTGTAAGCTTATCGATTGATCAGAAAAAAGATTACGAGAAATGGCGTAAAATGGTGGAAGAAAAATCATTAGGAGGCATTCAATTATTCGCTGATAACGATTGGAATTCGCAATTTGTAAAAGATTACGCTATTGAAGGTATACCAAGATTCATCTTAGTTGATCCAAACGGAAAAATTGTTTCTGCTGATGCTCCTCGCCCATCAGATCCTAAACTTATAGCAAAATTTAAAGAATTGGGTCTTTAAAAACCCTTCTTCTTGGTTTAACACCTATATATTTGAATACAAATTTTATGATTCAAATATATAGGTGTTTCTATTTTATAAAAAAACAGATTTTCCCAAATTAACATTTTCATGATTGATGTAATCATTAATTTCACCTGAATTCGAAATCAGACGACTAATGTAATCACCCACATAATCTGTTCCAAAACAAGAATCTTGGTTCAAGTCGGTCGTGACAACATTCAATTCCAATGCTTTTTCTACTGCTTTTCTGATGGCAGAGGCTTCTTCTGTCAACTCAAAATGATCCAATAACATTGCAGCACTCAATATAGTGGCAATTGGATTCGCAATGTTTTTTCCTTTCGCTTGCGGATAAGAACCGTGAATAGGTTCAAACAAAGCATTGTTATTTCCAACTGATGCGGATGCTAATAAACCTATTGAACCACCAATTACACTACCTTCATCAGAAATTATATCTCCAAACATATTTTCAGTCAAAATCACATCAAATTGTTTAGGATTTAAAATCATTTGCATGGCGGCATTATCTACAAAAAGGAAATCCAAGGTAACATTTGGATACAATTCGGCAATATCCATTACCACCTTTCTCCATAATCGAGAAGATTCCAACACATTAGCCTTATCAACAAGTGTCACTTTACGATTTCTGGACTGAGCTGCTTTGAAAGCCAAATGTGCAATCCGTTCGATTTCAAATTGCGAATACTCACATAAATCTGAAGCAACAGTTCCCTCTTCATTTCGTTTTTTTTCACCAAAATAAATTCCTCCGGTCAATTCTCTGTAGATAACCATGTCAGTTCCCTCAATAATATTTCGTTTTAAAGGCGACTTATCCAGTAATGTTTCATAGGCTTTAATCGGTCTGATATTCGCAAATAATTCCAATTCCTTTCTAAGCTTTAACAACCCTTGTTCGGGACGTACTTTTGCGTTTGGATCGTTATCGTATTTTGGATCACCAATAGCTCCAAAAAGGACGGCATCCGATTTTTTACAAAGATCAAGTGTTTCTTCAGGTAACGGATTACCGGTTACAGCAATAGCAGCGGCACCTATCAATGCTTCATTAATATCAAACTGATGACCAAAAATTTCTTCAATAACCCTTAATATTTTCACAGATTGTGCACTCACTTCAGGTCCAATACCATCACCAGGTAATAATGCGATTTTCAATTTCATGTTTTCTTCAATTAAAAATATAAAAATTCAATTTTTCTGTTCTTTTCAAATTCTTCAATCTTAGCTTTATTGCTGATTAAAAAATCAATGTCATCAAAGCCGTTTATCATACAAATCTTTTTATAAGCATCAATTTCAAATGATTCTGTTAAATCTGAATTTTCAATTGCAATCGTTTGTTCTTCCAAATTGACAATTATCTTTGTTTTGGGTTCAGCTTCAATTATTTCCAATATTCTTTTTAAAAAATCTGGAGAAACTTGAATAGGCAACAATCCATTATTAAGAGCATTGCCTTTAAAAATATCTGCAAAATAACTGGAAACGATAACTTTGAAACCGTA
>DATEDY010000204.1:0-2037 GCA_035281405.1 Flavobacterium sp. | reverse complement strand
CAAAAAGCTGAAATATTTAGTTGACATCAATTAAGAATTAAAATGGTAAATCATTTTCGATTGGATTGTCAAAATTAGTGCTTTTTGGAGTTTCTGGAGTATTTTTAACAGCTTCAGAATCTTTTTTAGTGGTTAAAAAGGTAAATTCTGTAACTTGTATTTCTGTTGTGTATTTGGTTGAGCCGTCTTCAGCTTGCCATTGGCGAGACTTGATGCGTCCTTCAACGTAGATTTTATCGCCTTTTGAAAGGTATTTTTCGCAAATTTCGGCAGCTTTATTTCGAACAACCACATTGTGCCATTCGGTAGATGTGATTTTTTCACCTGTTGTCTTGTTGATGTAGATGTCGTTTGTGGCCAACGGAAATCTTCCAATGCAATTTCCGCCATCAAAATAATGCATTTTTACTTCGTCTCCTAAATGACCTATAAGTATTACTTTGTTCAATGTACCGTTCATGGCTTATAATTTAGTTAATATCAAATATACGTAAAAAATCAATACTTATTGTTTTCCATGAAATTATGAAGTACGATAGGGAATGGCAGTTGCATCAGTTCCTTATAATGTAAGCTGTTTTCCAAAGGCTTGTCGAGCACTGCTTTCCAGAAACGAATGTGAAGGTGTTGATGGGATAACTTGTGTACGATATTTTCTGATGTCAATAATGTCACTTCGGTTTTTCCTGGGTATTCTTGTTTTATCTTTTGTTTAATCTCGATTTCGGTTTCAATATGTTCGGTTTCTATTAAAGGTAATTCGTATAAATTGTGCCAAATCCCTTTTTGGGTGCGTTTGTTGGCTATGCTTTTATTGGTGTTGTCTAAAACAAGTATATAGTTAAGGTGTCGGTTTTTGATTTTTACTTTTTTTAGTTTGACAGGCAACTCGTCCACTTTCTTTTGCGATAAAGCCAAACAGCTATTGTTTAATGGGCAAATACTACAGTCTGGCTTTTTGGGCGAACATTGTAAAGCGCCAAATTCCATAATGGCTTGATTGAATAGCGCAGGATTTTTGGGATCAATTAATTCTAAAGCTAATTGTGTGAACTCTTTTTTAGCCTTCGCAGATGCAATGTCAGTAGTGATTCCGAAATAACGAGCCAGGACGCGATATACATTTCCATCAACAACAGGGGTTTTCTCATTGAAAGAAAACGAAGCGATTGCGGCGGCGGTGTATTCTCCAATTCCTTTTAAAGCGAGTAAGTCTTTATAGTTGTCGGGAAAGTTTCCATTTAGTGAGTTAGCTATGTGTTTAGCGGTACCGTGTAAATTTCTAGCTCTTGAATAATAACCCAAGCCTTGCCAGAGTTTTAGTACATGTTCCTCTTCGGCTTTGGCTAAATCAAAAACTGTTGGAAACGTTTCGGTGAAGGCTAAAAAATAGGGCAATCCCTGAGCAACGCGGGTTTGCTGGAGCATGATTTCGGATAGCCAAATGTGATATGGATTGGTGGTATTGCGCCATGGCAAATCGCGTTTGTTTTGTAAATACCACGTAATTAATGTCTTACTAAAAATCATAGTTAGGGATTGGTTGGCAAAAATAAATCTTTATGTTATTAAATTTTAATCATTTATAATTGAATTATTCTTTTTTTAATTTATATATTTGCACTCTCAAAAAAATTAGATAAACTTAATTTATATATTAAAATGACAAAAGCAGATATCGTAGCTAAAATTGCTGACAAATTAGGCTTAGAAAAAGGAGATGTTCAAGCTACAGTTGAATCTTTTATGGATGAGGTGAAAAATTCATTAGAGACAGGCGATAATGTGTATTTAAGAGGTTTTGGAAGTTTTATTGTTAAAACTAGAGCTGAAAAGACTGGAAGAAACATTTCAAAAAACACAACTATCAAAATTCCTGCTCACAACATCCCGGCGTTCAAACCTGCTAAAGTGTTCGTAGAAGGTGTAAAAACAAATAACGAAGCAAAATAATTTACTAATCAATAAAACTACAAAGTTATGCCAAGTGGTAAAAAAAGAAAAAGACATAAGGTAGCTACTCACAAACGTAAAAAA